>JAIEEY010000282.1 GCA_029067205.1 Lachnospiraceae bacterium | reverse complement strand
GCCCTGCTAATGGAAATAAAGAACAAATAAAAGATGCGGTGATAAATGGGAGGCTTTCGGTTGAAATATTGGATCGTGTTGTGGAACGAATTTTGAATATTGTATTCCGATATGCGGAGAATAAGACGGGGAAATCCTATGATTTTGAGGCTGGACATGCGCAGGCACGTATTGCGGCAGAAGGATCCGCAGTGTTATTGAAAAATGCGAACAGGGCTTTACCTCTTAACAACAATGAAAAAGTGGTATTCATTGGAGAATATGCAAAGAATCCACGTTATCAGGGCGGCGGTAGTTCCCATATTCATCCGTACCGTGTTGTGGGGGCATTAGAAGCCGCGAGTGATAAGGAGATTGTTTATTGTCAGGGGTATCTAGAGGCACAGAATAATAAGGCAGCAGATGAAAAGTTATTGGAAGAGGCTGTCGCTGCAGCCAAAACTGCTGACAAGGTTGTTATTTTTGCAGGACTACCGGAATCTTTCGAGTCAGAAGGGCTGGATCGCAAAGATATTGACATGCCGCAAAATCAAAATGCGTTGATTCGGGCGGTTGCAGATGTTCAGCCCAATACCATTGTTGTTCTCCATAATGGATCACCGGTGGCAATGCCATGGAGGGACAGTGTCGCGGCGATTATGGAAATGTATCTGGGTGGTGAAGCTGTTGGAGAAGCTACCGTAAATCTGTTGTATGGAAGATGTAATCCATGCGGACATCTGCCGGAGACGTTTCCGTTACGCATTGAAGATACACCAGCGTATCCGTATTATGGCGTTGAGCGGGATGATGTAATATACCGCGAGGGTGTTATGGTGGGGTATCGGTTTTATGAGACCGTAAAACGGGAAGTGGCATTCCCATTCGGAACCGGGCTCAGTTATTCGGATTTTGCATACACGAATCTGACTGTAGATAAGAGCGAGATTGAGGATACTGATACAGTGAAAGTATCTGTGGATGTAACAAATACAAGCAGTATTTCAGGGAAAGCGGTTGTGCAGCTGTATGTAGCAGCGCCTGTTAGCCGTGTCGTGAGGCCTGTACGTGAACTTCGTGGATTTGAAAAGGTGGAGCTTACTGCCGGAGAGACAAAAACAGTTGTATTCGAATTAAATAAGAGAGCTTTTGCCTACTGGAATGTGAATATCCATGACTGGTATGTTCCGAGTGGCAGATATGAGATTCAAATCGGTACATCAGCCCATGACATTGTAGCGGCTGCTTTTGTGAAAATTCATTGTACCGCAGCGGATAAACCTTTCTTTACAGTCAATACCCCACTGGGAGATATTATGGCGCATCCGGTAGGCGCACAAGTGTTCAAACAGATTTTGGATGCAATGGGCAATAATATAGGAACGGATGGGGAAGAACAAGAGCAATCCGGTGGGATGTTGTCCCAGGAGGCTATGGATGTCAGTGCTGCTGCAATGCCGCCACGTGCGCTGCTGTCTTTTGTACCAGAGCTTAGAATTGAACAGATACAGCAGATGATAGATGCAATTAACGCAGCGATAGGTTGAAAGGGAGGAAAACAGGATGAATCATTTTCTAATTGGTGCAGCAACATCTGCACATCAGGTCGAGGGTAATAATGTAAATGCTGACTGTTGGATCATGGAAAACGCGCCCGGTACGATGTGGAAAGAACCGTCAGGAGCGGGGGTTGACCATTATAACCGCTTTAGGGAAGATATTGATTATTTAGCAGCTGAAGGTTTAAATGCTTATCGGTTTACAATCGAATGGGCAAGAATCCAGCCGGAAGAAGGAATGTTTGATGAGAGTGCATTTTTACATTATCAGGATGTGATTGAATATTGCATCAAAAAAGGAATCACACCGATTGTGACTCTGCATCACTTTTCTACACCTGCGTGGGTGATCAAAAAGGGCGGTTGGAAGAGCGAAGCTATTATTACATATTTTGCCGATTATTGCAGGGCTGTGATAAAGCGTTTAGGGGATAAACTGAAGTATATTTGTACGATCAACGAGGCGAACATGGGTTTGCAGATGATGAAAATTGCCCAGCAGTATGCAGATAACACACAAGCAGGCGAAGCTGATAATTCCATTCAGATTGGCATGAATATGAAAGAAATAATGAAAAATATGGAAATATACCAAAAAGCGGTTTCCGAAACCTTTGGCAGAGCTGATATCAACAGTTTCCTTGACATGCGTACTGCAGAAGAGGAGATTTTGGTGATGAGGGCACATGAGGCAGCTAGAAAAGCGATAAAAGAAGAGAAGCCAGAGCTTAAAGTGGGTGTGACATTATCCCTGTTTGATTATCAGGTAAAGTCAGGTGGTGAAGAACTTGCAGAAAAGTTTTGGCAAGAAGATTTCGGTATCTATTTTCCGTATATGCAGGAGGATGATTTTATTGGTGTGCAGAACTATACCAGAAAAATTATTGGTCCCGAGGGTCCTGTCGTACCGGAGAATGCCAGATTGACGGAAGCAGGGTATGAATTCTATCCTCAGGCAGTAGCAAATGTTGTGCGCAGAGTAGCATCCCTATGGCAAAAGGAGATAATTGTCACAGAGAACGGCATTTCCACTTCTGACGACAAAAACCGGGCGGAATTTATCAGCATCGCATTGCAGGGAATCAGGGAATGTATTCAGGATGGCATACCAATTATAGGTTACTGTCACTGGTCATTGCTGGATAATTTTGAATGGCAGATGGGATATGGACAGAAATTTGGCCTGATTTCGGTGGATCGGACGACCATGGAAAGAACAGTAAAGCCCAGCTTGCATGTTTTGGGAAAAGAGCTTGAGCTTTGCTTCGGGATATAGTAACAAAGCTGCTTTGTGATTCAGGATAGGGTGCATTACTAAAAATATCCCGTAGAGAAACATGCATTGAAAAACGCTGATTTTTACGGGATATTTTGATTCTTTGATACAGGGTGTTAACAGGTGGTTCCGTGTTTCTAAACCCTCATGCCCCACATTTGGCACCACCATAAATGAAACTGTGCAAGCGATAGGTTGTTGAATTTGT
>JAIEEY010000281.1 GCA_029067205.1 Lachnospiraceae bacterium | reverse complement strand
ATTTTGAAACCTGTCCCTACTGTGGCGGAACCCATTTTGTACGTTATGGTAAAAAACGGGGAAAGCAGCGTTTTTTTGTATAGACTGCAAAAAAATTTTCCTTTTCATTCTTGAAGTACTCTTTTACATAATTAGTCCGGCCAATCCAAATAATTAGAATCAACTAATGTGCTACCACTTGCTTTAAATGTATCCAAAAAGGTGCAATCTTTTGAAATATTCAAACCCTCCCATAAATAGTTGATAGTACCTTTCATATTAATTTGACAAAATTGCTTATTGCTTGAGATTTCGTACCATGAATAATTAGGCTCCCATGACCCTAATGTGAATCCTGTGTCATAAGATCTTCCCACTAATGAAATGCTTGATATTTTAGAAGAACTTACAGTAGCTTTGAAATCTTGTTTTATATATCCCCAACCAATAGCTGGAATCATACTTTCAACGCTGGCAGTATAAGAATTAGTTGCAAGTGTTGTAGGTTGGGAGATAACTTTTATGGTCATATTATCCATAGCATCTTTCATCATATCTACATAAGAATGAACAGATGCTTCTATTTCTGCATCGCTAATGTTGTCATTGATTGGCGTAATACGAAAGTTTTCAAACCTTACACCGATTCCATGTTCTTCTGCCCATGTGTTCAATTCTTCAGCGGCATATTGCTCTGCATTAAACTCTCCATCAGTATCTGCTGCCAACACTGTCATTGATGATGCAAGCATCAGACATAGTGACATTAAGATTGTCAAAAATCTTTTAACATTTTTTTCATTAAAATACCCCTCGTTTTATAGCCTTTCTGATTTTTTTGGCTATTATAAGAATTAACATATAAATTAAATATATGATAAACACATCTGAAAGAAATGTTCCTATACCAAAATGTATTGCAAAATCATGGAATGTATAAATAGTATAGAATTTATACGGAAATCCCAACCATAAAGCATCGGATATTGTTTCTTGGGCAAAAGGCATATATGCAAGAAACAATGTAATACACAAACTATGAATCAGTCTTTGTATGTTCAAAAATTTTTTGATATTTCTCACTCCCTTTCATCAAGAGACTAATTCAACCATTGTTCTTTACTTTCTTCGTTCTCCAACGGAATCACCTTCTTTCTCCAAAAAACGACTTTTGTCAATTCCTCATCTACGTTATGACATCCTCTGCATCCTAGGACCGCCAAGATACAGATTAGGCACATGAAAATTTTTTCATGAAACTCTCCTTGAATCGGCGTATGCGAAAAAGATGCATATGACTACAAAGTTGTAGTCATATGCATCTTATCACTTTTATCACAAATTGTCAACTATAATTTTTAAGAAGTCTCCATAAAATTTGAGTAATTAGCATAATCGCAAACTAATGTGGACATGGGTTATAATTCACCCCATACAATCTATTATTTATCTTCATATTTCCGCATTTTCTACATCTTTTTCCATCATAGTAATCTACTGTACAACTCCCATCAGCATTCTTATTGTGTTCAGTAAATGTACCAGATACATATTCATGGCTGCAGCTTCCATAGACAGACGCTCCCATATCATCTTTTACCTGATAGATATTACCGTACTCATCAATAAACTGTTTTTCATACCTGACTTCATAGATTTCTGTTTCATATACAATATCCTTTTGAAGTTCTTCCACACTCGCATTTTTTGTAATAAACTCTAAGTCTGCATTGATAAATCTCTCAGCTTCTTCAACAGACTCCCATTCCCCCTCCACGGTAGTGATCTTCGGATAGGCAAATACCGTGACAGAATTTACCATCATAACCAACACCGCCGTGAGCCATACTGCTGCTTTGCTGCATTTCTTCATCTTCATTGCATTTTCCATCCTTTCTGATAATCTGGCCATTTCCCCTTTGAAACCCATTCCCCAGCGTATGCGCTCCGCTTCTTTCTGCCCGTTCCTGCTTGATTCGCCGACGAGCAGGCGCATATATGCCTTTCTTTCTTCCTTTGTCTTCCCATGCAGTACAATATCATCACAGGAGCACTCGCATGACCATTCCAAATTGCGGCGGATCAGCCATACTGCAGGATTCCACCAGTGCAGGATTACCACCAGCCGGAACAGTATCTTCCAAAATACGTCAAACCTTTTAATATGGACAAATTCATGACTTAACACCATTTCTGCTTCCGGGCTTTTTGCGGCTGCACCGCACAGGATCACGGGCCGGAACAGACCAAAGGTCATATTCTCCCTGTTATGGAATACATAATATACCATAACCTTCTGCGTCAGTCTGCATGGTCCCATTCTTCGCTCAACCTCGATCACCTTCTGTTTCATATTGACATGATGAATACAGCTTACAACATATTTCCCTGTCTTAATATAATGATATAACTCAACCAGTAAAATGAAAATCGCTGCAAGCATCCACACTGCTGCCACTGCCATATGTATTTTCATATAATCATTGATATATACAGAACCGTTTACGCACGCCATACGGTATGACCGATGTCCTAATATATTGATATCCCCATCTTTTATGAACCTGAATCCGGTTAAATGCACCAAAATATCCTGATACTGCTTCTTGAGAAACGGTAGCGGTATCAGGTAATACAGGATCGATATTTTAAGCAGGAGATACTGCATTCCCGCAGAAATCCTGCCTTTCATCAAATATCCGAGCAATATGCAGATGCAGGCCGACGTTGTTCCTGATAAAGACATGACTAACAGATATTCCATAACCGCTCCTTAGTAATGGTTCAAAATATCAATCAAGGTTTCCGCCTCTTTTTCATCAATCGCATTCTTTTTTGCAAAAGCCGCTACAAAGTTGCTCAGCTTTCCGCCATACATATCATCAATCGCCTCTTTCATCTGCATGAGATGATAATCCTCCTTGCTGTATGCGGCTTTTACCATTCTGTTTTCTCTTTCTACCAGCCCCTTTTTTTCCAGTCTTTCCAAAAAGGTATTGAGTGTCTGTCTTTTCCATGCTTTGCCATCCTCCACAAAGAG
>JAIEEY010000280.1 GCA_029067205.1 Lachnospiraceae bacterium | reverse complement strand
ATGGTATAGCAATTTAGATAAAATTATTCTATACTTATAACATACAAAAACAATTTGTTGAAAGAGTGTTCGCAGTACATATTTCTTTCAGCGAAACAAAATAATCAATAATTCGGGAGGCATTTCAATATGGCAAGTTTATCTTTAAAAAATGTTTGTAAATTATACCCAAATGGATTCGAGGCAGTTAAGAATTTCAATCTTGAAATAGCTGACAAAGAGTTCATCATCTTCGTAGGACCTTCTGGCTGCGGTAAGTCAACTACACTCCGTATGATCGCAGGTCTTGAAGACATTTCTTCCGGCGAATTGAAGATTGGCGACAGGGTTGTAAACGACGTCGAGCCAAAGGACAGAGATATCGCGATGGTATTCCAGAACTACGCTTTGTATCCTCATATGTCAGTGTATGACAATATGGCATTTGGTCTCAAGTTAAGAAAAGTTCCTAAGAATGAAATTGATAAAATGGTTAAGGAAGCAGCTAAGATCCTTGACTTGACAGCACTCCTCGACAGAAAGCCGAAGGCTTTGTCAGGTGGTCAGAGACAGCGTGTTGCTATGGGACGTGCAATCGTGCGTAATCCTAAGGTATTCCTCATGGATGAGCCTCTTTCCAACTTGGATGCAAAGCTCCGTGTACAGATGCGTATCGAGATTGCAAAGCTTCATCAGAGACTTGGTACAACGATCATTTACGTTACACATGACCAGACAGAGGCTATGACACTTGGTACCCGTATCGTAGTTATGAAAGATGGTATCGTACAGCAGGTGGATACACCGCAGAACTTATATGAGAAGCCACAGAACTTGTTCGTTGCAGGATTCATGGGTTCTCCGCAGATGAACTTTATTGATGCGACAGTAGATGTAAAGGGTGATACAGCTTACTTAAAGGTAGCTGGACTTTCTATTCCTCTTCCTCCTGCTAAGTCTAAGAAGATTATTGATGGCGGCTACGGCGGAAAGACAGTTACATTTGGTATCAGACCGGAGGATATCTACGATTCACAGATGATGGTAGAAGCGAAGTCTGAGAGCACATTTGAGACAACAATTCGTGTATACGAGTTGCTCGGTGCAGAAGTATTCTTATATGCTGACCTGGCAGAGTTCCCGGTCACAGCAAGAGTTGATCCCAGAACAACTGCGAGACCTGGCGATAAGGTTAAGTTTGCGATTGATATCGAGAAGATTCATGTATTTGACAAAGAGACAGAGAAGATTATCACCAATTAGTTATTTGTGATAGAGATGAAAACCCGGGTGAAATGTTTCACCCGGGTTTTTTACCACAAACATATATGAACGAGATAGGAGGACGTTAACAGTGATTTCAAACCAGGTAATTCAGACAAGTATTGACGAGCTAAAGACCATCACAAAGATTGATTTGTGTGTGATTGATATGGAAGGAATTACAGTGGCAACAACTTTTGACAATAGAAATGTATCGCAGGAGTTGGTGAAAAATTTCGTCAGTTCACCAGCTGACAGTCAGATTGTAGGCGGATATCATATGCTGAAAGTTCTCGAGGACGGTGATGTACTCTATGTGCTGATCGCAAAGGGAGCAGGTGCGGACGCCTATATGATTGGAAAGGTGGCAGTGAGCCAGATACAAAATCTGGTGATTGCCTATAAGGAGCATTTTGACAAAAATAATTTCTTTCAGAACCTGCTTCTGGACAATCTGCTGCTTGTTGATATCTATAATCGTGCCAAGAAGCTTCATATTGTATCTGAAGTACCGCGCGTAGTGTATCTGATCGAGGCTCAAAATGATAAGGATAACATTTCTATGGAGATGTTAAAGAGTATCTTTGAAGGGCAGACGGGGTGTTACTTGACAGCTGTGGAACAGAAAAATATTATTTTGATCAAGGAAGTCAGCTCACTGGAGGCTTATGAGGAAGTGGAACAGACAGCACAGGTGATCGTGGACATGCTCAACGCGGAAGCGATGTTGATCACAAAGGTATCCTATGGAACAATAGTTCCTGAGCTCAAGGAAGTGTCTAAATCCTATAAGGAGGCAAAGATGGCACGCGATGTGGGCATGATATTCTATATGGAAAAGTCAATCAGTGCCTACAACACACTCGGAATAGGGCGGTTGATCTACCAGCTTCCGATCAATCTATGCCGCATCTTCATGAAAGAGATTTTTGGTGACAATATTCCGGATGATCTGGACGATGAGATACTGACGACTGTGCAGAAATTCTTTGATAACAATCTTAATGTCTCAGAAACTTCAAGGCAGCTCTACGTACATCGAAACACACTTGTCTACAGGATTGAGAAACTGCACCAGTCCACAGGACTTGATATCAGGAAGTTTGACGATGCATTGACCTTCAAGATTGCACTGATGGTTGTAAATTATATGAAGTATATTGATTCATTGGAATAGGCGGAAAAATATATTGTTGATATAGGGACAGAGTTGATTTTTGGACAACTCTGTCCCTTGTTTGTATGCACAAAATGTAATAAATTGAATATAAAATGTTTCTTAGGAACAGTATCGTAATAACTTGTGAAGGGTTTAGTCTGCTTCATAAGTTATTTTTGAATGTTTTTGCATATAAATTAGGCAACTATGAAGAAGTATATTGTGCAATATGCACATGTTGCTTCCCGTGACTCTAAAGAGAGGAACAGCAAAAATAAATGGAGGATACAGATGTTTTGAAAGTACCATTGGAATTAGAGCAAAATTTTTATATATTTTTGAAAAGGGTACGAAAGGAAGAAAATGTTTATTTGGAACAGCTCGCGGAGGGATTGATGACAGTCAGCCAGCTCGCAAGAATTGAGAAAGGACAGCGTCCAATTCCCAAAAACATGCGGGATCGACTGTTGGGGAGACTGGGAGTTGCCAGTGATCTGTATGAAAATCTGTTAAATATTGAAGACTATGCGGCGTGGGAACATCAGCGGAATATCCTGAGCGCTATAGAGAAACAGGAGACACAAAAGGCACACGAATTAATCATTGCATATGAAAAAGAAGCACCAATACATGATAAGATAAAACAACAGTTCTGCTTGATAATGAAAGCGGAAGTTTTGAAACAGCAGGGGACAGATCAGCAAGAAATTGCAGATTGTTATGAAGCGGCTGTAAAGTACACCATTCCCGATGTAGAGAATATGTGTTTAAAGAAAAAACTCTTGTCTATCCAGGAAATCAATATGGTTCTGGAATATGAGTGGTATCACAAAGACGAAGATTTTGTGAAAAAGTGCAGGGATTTGATGATATTTGTGGAGAAGTCTGTTTATGATAACTTATCAAAGGTAAAGGTATATCCCAAGATTGTGTACTACTATCTGCAGGAAATTTTCTCGGGGCAGCGTAAACAAATTCCAGAGGTTTTGGGCGAGAACCTGCGGATTTGTAATGTGGCGATTGAGATGCTGCGCGATACTGGAAGAGCATTCTTTCTGATAGAGCTTTTGGAAATGAAGATAAGAATATTGGAGTGCATGGAACAGAATTCAGAGGAAGAAAAAGAACTGCAGCCGGAGTATCATGAGAGTATGGAATTGGCAGATCTTTTGAAAAAGCTTTCTGTAGAATATGATGTGCCAGCGTATATGCAGGACTGTACCTATCTATATCAACAGAGATGGGTATTTTATATTGGAGATGTCCTGCGTATTCGAAGGGAAATGTATGGACTTACCCAGAAAGAATTATGCCAGGGTATTTGCTCAGTAAGGACACTGCGTAGGGCGGAGAAGAAAGAATCCAACATGCAACAGGAGGCTTTAGGAGCTTTGCTGAGAAAACTTGGACTGTCTAAAGAGTTTCAACGTGCACGTTTGGTGACAAATGATAGGGAAGCATTGAGAATACGGGATGAAATACTTATCTGCCGCAATAATCGGAATTTTAATAGATGTAGAGAATTACTCAGTCAGATGAGAGATAAGATTTCCTGTGAAATTCCGCAAAATCGACAGTATTTGCATGAGCTAGAAGCAACTTTGGACTGGATGGAAAAAAGAATTTCTAAAAAAGAATATGCTAAAAGAGAAGAAAAGGCTCTCCAATGTACATTAAATATGAAAGAATTGATTGATACAAAGGAGCTCTATTTCACGGAGATGGAAGTGTGTTGTATTTGCAATAAAATACACGGATTAGAGGGGATAGAGAAAAGGGAGCATATTAATTTTTTACTGCAGTTCTTTGCGTTGTATGAGAAAGATGACTTATTGCCAGGCTGTATTGCAATATATGAATATGTTATAAGATTTGTTGCTAGTGAATTAGGAAATGCACGCGAATATCAAGTTGCAATAAAACTGGATAAAAAAGTATTAAGAGAGGATTACGCTTGTAGGAGAGTTTGGTTAATAGGTTTTCTTTTATATGATATTTTGTGGAATGAAACAGAGCAATGCATAAAAAGGGAACAGCCAATAGATAAAGAAAAAATGACTGATAGTTTGAATCAATGTAAATCACTCAGCCATTTTTGTAAACAAACATTTTATGAGAAGTTTTATGATGATAAATTACGTCAGTTATAATTTTCAGTAATATCGGGCAGATCACTACATGGAGCAGCAACGCCTTCATTTGAATAGGAACCAGTATTTCCATCAGTGTTTGCTACAATTATAGCACCGTTTTGTACAATAATTACTAGAGCAAGCATCATAAGAATTTTTTTGAAGATAAAATGTTTCATTTGTAATAGAACCTCCATTTAATAAATTATTTTTTGCAGCTCATTAAGATGCGGCTGCGCAGTTGTAATGCAGCCGCAATAACTTAGGTTATGTCTATAACTATGAGGAATGAAATAGTTAAGATAATTCTACTGTAAGCATATTTAGAATAATTTTCAAGGGTCAGAATTGACCAGTGGAGATTTTTGTTTATTTTGCCAAGGGTATTTTTATATCAAGAGAAATTCAGAAAATATGTTTGCACGCACGCAAAATGTTTTTACTTGACAAGTGTGAAGGGTGAAGTTTATACTAATACTATATTTTATATAATTTCAAAGACGATGACGGAGACAGTACACAGATTCAGAAAGTCACAGAGAGCTGGGGGATTAGGTGGGAACCAGTACGAGTATGGAATTGTCGAAGATCACTCCTGAGTTGCAGGCTGAAATGTTTTGATGGGCAGGGATGGGACAGTGTGGTTTTATCCGGTTGACGTCCGTTGGAGCAGACTAGGTGCTGACGCATTTCCCGGCGTTAGAGGGAACGTGTATAAAAGTTTTTGGATGCTGTTGCATGTGAAAGAGCGGATAAAGACGGAGTACGCTGTAATTAGGTGGTATAACGATTGTGAGGCTCTCGTCCTATTTACAGGATGGGAGCCTTTTTTTGCATATGGGCAGCTGTCAGCTGCCTGTGCGGGAGCAGGGAAAGACTTCCCTGCTCGATCATAATAAACGGAGGGAGAAGAAAATGTATAGTAAGGTAGACACAAACCTGAATTTTGTGGACAGGGAAAAAAATGTTGAAAAATTCTGGAAGGACAATGATATTTTTAAGAAGAGCATGGACAGCCGCAAGGAGGGTGAGACCTACACCTTCTATGACGGACCGCCGACCGCAAACGGCAAACCACATATTGGACATGTATTGACGCGCGTCATCAAGGACATGATTCCGCGTTACCGCACCATGAAGGGATACATGGTTCCGAGGAAAGCAGGCTGGGACACGCATGGTCTTCCTGTTGAGCTTGAGGTTGAGAGGCTTCTGGGTCTGAACGGCAAGGAACAGATTGAAGAGTATGGCATGGAACCCTTTATCAAAAAGTGCAAGGAATCGGTGTGGAAGTACAAGGGAATGTGGGAGGATTTCTCAGGGACAGTTGGCTTCTGGGCGGACATGGACGATCCTTACGTTACGTATCACGACAATTTTATCGAGTCAGAGTGGTGGGCTTTGAAGGAAATCTGGAACAAAAAGCTTCTGTACAAAGGCTTTAAAATCGTGCCTTACTGCCCAAGATGTGGGACACCGCTGTCCTCACAGGAGGTTGCACAGGGCTATAAGACTGTCAAGGAACGCTCCGCAGTGGTTCGGTTTAAGGTAGTTGGTGAGGACGCATACTTCCTTGCATGGACAACAACGCCGTGGACACTCCCGTCAAACGTGGCACTCTGCGTCAATCCTGACGAGACATATTGTAAGGTAAAAGCGGTTGACGGTTACACGTATTATATGGCGGAAGCGCTTCTCGACAAGGTTCTCGGAAAATTAGCCGAGAACGAGGGTGATAAAGCATATGAAGTGCTGGAGACTTACAAAGGTACTGACTTGGAGCGCAAAGAGTATGAGCCGTTGTTTAATTTTGCGGCATGTATTATCGAAAAACAGCATAAAAAGGCACATTTCATCACTTGTGACAACTATGTCACCATGACGGACGGTACTGGTATCGTGCACATCGCACCAGCGTTTGGTGAGGATGATGCCAATGTCGGCAGAAAATATGACCTGCCATTTGTACAGCTTGTAAACGGCAAGGGTGAAATGACGGAGGAAACCTCCTATGCAGGCGTGTTTGTGAAAAAAGCGGATCCGATGATCCTGAAGGATTTGGAGGAGAAGGGACTTTTATTTGACGCGCCGAAATTTGAGCATGAGTATCCGCACTGCTGGCGCTGTGACACGCCGTTGATCTATTACGCACGCGAGTCATGGTTTATCAAGATGACCGCCGTGAAGGAGGATTTAGTCAGAAACAACAATACTGTAAACTGGATTCCAGAATCCATCGGCAAGGGACGGTTTGGTGACTGGCTGGAAAATATCCAGGACTGGGGTATCTCGCGCAACCGTTACTGGGGTACGCCGCTCAATGTGTGGGAGTGTGAGTGCGGTCATCAGGAGTGTATCGGCAGCAGACAGGAGCTTGCGGACAGAAGTGGAAAGCCAGATGCCGCAAAAGTAGAGCTGCACAGACCTTATATCGATGAAGTGACCTTTAAATGCCCTGACTGCGGCAAGGAGATGCACAGAGTCCCGGAGGTGATTGACTGCTGGTTTGACTCTGGTGCGATGCCGTTTGCACAACATCATTATCCGTTTGAGAATAAGGAATTGTTTGAGCAGCAGTTCCCGGCACAGTTTATTTCAGAGGCGGTTGATCAGACTCGCGGCTGGTTTTATTCTCTGATGGCAGAGTCTACACTTTTGTTTCATAAGGCGCCTTATGAAAACGTTATCGTACTTGGTCACGTACAGGACGAAAACGGACAGAAGATGTCAAAGTCAAAGGGCAATGCGATTGATCCGTTTGAGGCGCTTAAAACCTATGGAGCAGATGCAATCCGCTGGTATTTCTATGTCAATTCCGCGCCGTGGCTTCCGAACCGTTTTCACGGAAAGGCCGTGCAGGAGGGACAGCGCAAGTTCATGGGTACGCTGTGGAATACTTACGCATTTTTCGTACTCTATGCAAATATTGATGAATTTGACGCGACGAAGTATACAACCTATACTTCGTATAGTTCGGAGTACGATAAGCTTCCGGTGATGGATAAGTGGCTTCTGTCAAAGCTCAACTCAGTGGTCGGCGAAGTGGATAGCAATCTTGAAAACTATCGAATTCCCGAGGCGGCAAGGGCTCTGCAGGAGTTCGTTGACGAGATGAGCAACTGGTATGTAAGGCGCAGCCGTGAGCGTTTCTGGGCAAAGGGCATGGAGCAGGATAAGATCAATGCATATATGACGCTTTATACAGCGCTTGTGACAATCTCAAAGGCGGCGGCACCAATGATTCCGTTTATGACAGAGGACATCTATCGAAATCTCGTGTGCAGCATCGACAAGTCTGCACCAGAGAGCATTCATCTGTGCGACTTTCCAACCGTTGATGAAAAATTCATCGACAAGCAGTTGGAAGCGAATATGGAGGCGGTCTTAAAGGCGGTTGTCATGGGACGTGCATGTAGAAATACAGCAAATATCAAGAACAGACAGCCGATCAGCACCATGTTTATCAAGGCGCCGTTTACATTGGACGCATTTTATCAGGAGATTATTGAAGATGAGCTGAATGTCAAGAAAGTTGTATTTACAGATGATGTCAGGGAGTTTACAACATATATGTTTAAGCCGCAGTTAAAGACGGTGGGACCAAAGTATGGAAAGCAGCTGGGCGGCATCAAGGAAAAGCTTTCTTCCATTGATGGAAACGCGGCTATGGATGAGCTGAAAGCAAGCGGATTTATCACTTTTGACGTAAATGGCACAGAGGTGAAGCTTGCGGAGGAAGACCTGCTGATTGATATCTCCCAGAAGGAAGGATATGTGACAGAGGCGGATAATACAGTCACCGTCGTGCTTGATACCAACATGACAGATGAGCTGATCGAGGAGGGATTTGTCTATGAGGTGATCAGCAAGGTACAGACCATGCGCAAGGACTCCGGTTTTGAGGTTATGGATCATATCAAGGTATACATCAGTGGGAATGACAGGATCTCGCAGGTTGTGCAGAAGAACGAGAAGGCGATTGGTGAGAAGGTTCTGGCAGATGCATTTGTGTACGGTGAGAGTGAACTTCCCGATGCCAAGGAATGGAATGTCAATGGGGAAAATGTTACGATTGGCGTAGAAAGGTGAAGTGAATGAGGAAAAAAGGCAGGCTTGTAAAGATCATTATAATAATAGTCGGCGTTTTGCTCGTTGCTTATATAGTTGTTTCATTTGCCTTGGTCAATCATTTCATGAATGAGTATTTTGATCGGACTGAGCAGAGAAAGTATGCCAAGGAAATGCGGTGGGTGGACTATGAGGATTTTGAGAGGGAGACGGTGACATTTCCCTCTGGAAAAGAGACGCTGACAGGCTATATCTATGGAAAAGACAATACCTCAAAGGGGCTGGTGGTGGTTTCCCATGGGCTCGGTTCGTTTTCTGAGGGGTATATCAGTGAGACGAAGTATTTTGTTGACAATGGTTTTATGGTGTTTGCTTACGACAATACGGGAAGCGGCGCTTCGACAGGGGACAGCTGCGTAGGACTTGTGCAGTCAGCGATCGACCTGGACAGCGCGCTGACTTATGTGGAACAGAATCCAGTATTTGACGGGCTTCCGATTTGTCTCTATGGGCACAGCTGGGGCGGCTATGCGACGACGGCAGTCCTGAATTATGATCATGACATTATTGCCGTGGCAAGCCTTGCCGGATACAATGACAGTATGGATGAGATGACCTATGTGGGCAAAAGCCTGTTAGGTTCATTTGTCTATGCAGAGAAACCGTTTATATGGCTGACACTGCGCACTACATTTGGGGACAAAATGAATCTCACTGCGGCGGGCGGGATTAACCGCGCGACACATACGGCAGTGATGATTATACAGGGGGATTTGGATGATTTTGTGGGCTTTGACGGTCCATGTATCTATGCCAATCAGGATAAGATTAAACGGGATGATGTGCAGTTTGTGTTGTTAGAGGGCAGGAAACATGGCGATCTGATGATGGACCATGGTACGGAGCGTCTGGCTTACATGGACAAAATAGATGAGGAGTACAGCCAGCTTTCCGAGCAGTATAACGGCGAGATTCCGGATGAGGTCGAGAAAGCGTGGAATGATACGCTGGATAAGGAGCTGACATCCAGGATTGACGAGGAATTGTTTGAAAAAATCGTGGATTTTTATATGGAAGCGATTGGTGAATAGAGTGTGTGGATAAAAATCGAGTGGGCAATCCTGCTCGATTTTTTCTATGCTTTTTTACAAAATTTTGAAACGAATCGTATAAAAGCGGGATATAAAGGATAGGAGGTGGGAAGATGCACAAAAAAGAGGAAGACGGTGTTGATATGGAGACCGTATATCAGGAATATGCGCAGCTGGTGTACCGTTTCCTGTATTCGCACACGCATGATGCAGACTGGTCACAGGAGCTGATGCAGGAGACTTTTTTGCGTGCAGTGGATTCGGTTTCGCGCTATGATGGTTCCTGTAAGCTGTCTGTATGGCTCTGCCAGATCGCAAAGCATATCTTGTGGCAGGAGCTGCGCAGGAAGAAACGGGTGGATCTTGTGGAGCTGACAGAGGAGCTTCCTGATACTTCCAACACGGACGGGGAGACAAGTGTGATTCACAAGGAGAGCACCCAGGCGCTGTATCATGCGATTCATCTTCTCCCGGAGATGGAGAAAGAGGTGGTCTTATATCGCATGACAGGGGATCTTTCCTTTCGGCAGATCGGGGAAATCCTGGGAAAGAGCGAGAATTGGAGCAGGACGGTCTTTTACCGCGCGAAACAGAAGATCAGAAAGGAGTTGGAGAAATATGAATTGTGATATTATCAGGGACTTGATGCCAGGTTATATTGACGGTATTCTCAGCAAGGCGGGCAGCTGCGCAGTGAAGGAGCATTTGGAAGACTGTGGAGAATGTGGTCAGATTTTTATAGAAATGAAAGAGGACATGGCGGACAAATCCACACTCGACGAGCGGGCGGTTCTTGACGGTTTCAAAAAGATACGCAGCCGCACCAGACACCTCAAAGCGGCAGCTGCACTCGGGGGAATATTATTGGCAGCACTCATAATTGGTGTATTTCTCAAAGTGTATGTAGTGGGAAGGATGTTGGAACAAAGTGCGGTGATGACTTCCGGTTTCCAGTACGATGAACAGTCGGACACTCTGACGATAAAAGGTTATATAACCTATGCAGGTGAGCGTATCAGCCGTGTGACGTGGAAGGAGAATCCGAGCACTGGTGACCGTATCGATTTGTTTGTCTATGCAGCGGAGACGCTGCCATTTGAAAAGGATAAGAAAGATTTTTCCATAACGATACCAAATATGAAAGGGAAAGTGGTCTATATTGTCGGTTCGGATTACGACCAGTGGAAGATTTATGACTGGCAGCATGCCCATATAGAACTGATGAGAGAACTGGAACAAGAGATATATGAGCGTGTAGATCCAGGTTGGAACGAGGAGAAAGTTCTGTTAAGTCCTGTTCAGGGGCTTCACATAGTTGACGGAATGGAAGGGATTATGTACAGTGTGACCTTTTTTGAGGGCGATGACGCAGGATATCAAAAACTTGGTTATACGATTATTATGTATGGGGAGATGGAAGATGCGGATTTTTATATCTGGATCTCACTTGAGGAACCGCGCCAGATCCGTCTCTATGAGTACGAGACAGGGACATACAGGGAAGTGCCGTAAGTACGTATGCCAGAGGGGGAGGGATCTACATTAGACTCCCCCTCTGTTGTCCTTACTTCTCAACTCCGTTCAGGTTAATGCGCTCATGTTCCTCCATGGGGATCATGAGATATTTCTGACCGTCAATGGTCTCATATTTCACCTGTTCTGCTTTGTCGGGCTTCATGCGCAGGAAGACCTCCGTCCAGTTTTTTGCCTCTTCGGGGTCGACGGGCGCTTCCATTTTCACAAGCGTTTCAATCTGTTCTGTCTTTTCCTCGTTCTCCTGTTTGGTGTCTTTTAGTTCTTGTTTTAAGGTGGCGACCTCCTCGAGAAGCCTGATTTCCTTTTTCTCTTTATTGTTTTTCTCGATTGCTTTTTCGTTCACGAGATTTTTCACAACAGGCGGCCGATCATTGAATTCCTCTGTGAAATGCTCCTGTATCTGCATCACGGCGGCATCGGGAATTTCACTGTCTGCAAACACTTCCTTGATCATATCCGAGGTGAGTGTGAAGTCCTCGGGTTCCACGAGAACGAAATCCTCCATTGCCGCATCGTGTTCCTCGGCAAGATCATTTAACCTTTCCTGTATATTGATCAGTAACTCATCGCTGTTTTCTATGATAGGGGCGATGGCGGTCTTTACGATACTGCTGAATGTGTTGTGCTCCTCGGTGGCTGTCCTTTTCGCACCGCAGCCAAGTGCGGTTTCGATAAAATCGCGATGGGAATCTTTGGCGTCACGCACATAATATGTAAGTGAGTGAATGTCTGTCGAGCGTTCCACGAAGGAGGGAAACAGGAATCCGACATCAGGCGCACCCACCACCCAGTCCTGTATACGGATGCCGATGCGGTTTAAGTCAGCGCGGTATCCAAGCCCCGGCTTGGACAGGTTTACGGGGCAGATGGCACACAGCAGATAGGTAAAAACCTCCTCGGACTCATCGATTTTGAGGTCATCGTTCGTCTTAGTCATTACATCGTATGCGTCGTGAAAAACCAGAATCAGATAGTTTCCGACATAATCATAATTTTCTATGATCCTGTCATACAGGTGCTCCAGTAAATCAGGATTTTTCAGCCCGCTCTCGCGAAGTCCCAGAAGATACTGCTGTTTTCCGCCTGGTTCTTCCTCTTCCTTTGCAAAATTCAGTTCCAGAAGGTTGTTGCCGATTGTGCCAGATAGTGTTTTTTTTGCTATTTCGAGATACTTAAAAAATTCTTCATCCTCAAGGTTTAGAAAGGTCTCGCTTAATTCCACGATTTTATTTTTGTTTGCATCCACGTAGCACCCACACATTTTTGTGATGGTGCAGGACTCTTTCTTAAAACGTCTCTTTAATTCTAATATATCTTTGTTTCTTAACATTTGGATTCTCCCCGTATATTCTTTCTACGACAACTGCAGTTTCTCTTTATTTGCGGCACAGTACTGTGGCTGCCTTTCTTGCAGATATGATTCTCATTTTGGTATCAGAAGCTCAGTAGCAGTGACAAACGACCAGAAGATTTGATTTTTATTCTTGTCCCACTCAAATATAATGTCTTCCATAATTGTATTATAATTATGAGATAACTTGATGTCAAATTTTATTTTCAAGATGCGAAACTGCATCTATCTATTTTTCCAGTATTAGGATATAATGAAAATATCTATATACAAAACTATAATTTTAATAAGGAGGTATTTTAAATATGGGATTTTTAATGGGTAAGACAGCTATCATCACAGGTGCGGGCCGGGCTGTATTAAGTGATGGCAGATGCGGTTCGATCGGCTATGGAATTGCGACAGCATACGCCAAAGAGGGGGCAAATCTGGTTATCACGGGTAGAAATGTCAAGAAGCTCGAGGACGCCAGGGAGGAGCTTGAGCGGTTGTATGGCATCAAGGTGCTGATTCTTCAGGCGGACGTCAATGCTGGTGCAGACAATGAGGAAGTGGTAAATAACGTTGTGAAGCAGACGATTGACAAATTCGGCAGTATCGACGTGCTGATCAACAATGCACAGGCGTCTGCTTCCGGTGTTACGCTGGCAGAACATACTACAGACCAGTTTAACCTTGCGATGTATTCAGGATTGTATGCAGCATTTTACTATATGAAGGCATGCTATCCTCATCTGGCAAAATCAAAGGGTTCTGTCATCAATTTTGCGTCTGGTGCGGGACTGTTTGGCAACTTCGGGCAGTGTGCTTACGCGGCTGCAAAGGAAGGAATCCGCGGGCTGACGCGTGTGGCTGCAACTGAGTGGGCAAAAGATGGCATCAATGTCAACATCGTCTGTCCGCTGGCATGGACTGCGCAGCTTGAGCAGTTTGAGAAGGCATATCCAGATGCATTCAAGGAAAATGTCAAGATGCCGCCAGCAGGTCATTATGGAGACGCAGAACTGGAGATTGGCCGCGTCTGTGTACAGCTTGCATCTCCGGACTTCAAGTACATGACAGGCGAAACACTCACACTCGAGGGTGGAATGGGATTGAGACCGTGATCGGATCAAGGGCGGCTGTCGGTTCATCTAAGATGACGATGGACGCCTTTTTGAACAATGCCCTTATAGCACTGCGTCTTAAGTGTGCAGACACGCTCTAAGAACAGTAAAACATACTGGCCATATTTTATGCTTTGTGGTACTATGAAGAAAACACATATTTGTAATAGGATACAGGGATTGAATGACATAGGATTACGATGAGAAATCTGTGATAAAAGAGTTGTGGGGGAGTGATTGATTTGGGTCTTTTCTTAAACATTGGAAATGAAAATTTTGCAGAGTTTTCCAAAACACAATACTTTGTAGATAAATCAGAGCTGATCAACAAGCTGCTGAAAAAGGATATCACAGAAAAGTTTATCTGCAACAGCAGGGCGCGGAGATTCGGGAAATCTGTCACGGCGGACATGCTTGTCGCGTATTTCAGCAAAGGGGCGGATTCATTGGGTCTGTTTGAGCCGTTGAAGTGTGCAAAAGATGCACTGTTTCTTGAGAGTATCAACGCATATGATACCATTTTTGTGGATATTCAGGCGCAGTTTAAAGCAGCGCAGTTTGAGAACGAGGAACCCAATAAGTATATTAGCAGGAATATTGTAAAGGAACTACAGGAGGAGTATACGGATATTGACATAGGTGAAATGTCACTGGTGACAGCGTTGGCTGCAATATATAATAAGCGGGGCAGCCGTTTTGTCATCATTTTCGACGAGTGGGACTATCCCATTAGAGAGCTGGGTGAGGATAATCAGGACAGACTGGCATACATTGAATTGCTGCGGGGGCTGTTCAAGAACAATGCTGCGAAATTATATATAAGATTAGCTTATCTTACTGGAATTATGCCTGTTGTGCGGACAAAAGGACAGTCTGCGGTCAATAATTTTATGGAATATACGATGACAAATCCGATGGATCTGGCACAGGATATCGGTTTCACGGAGGATGAGGTTAGGATGCTCTGTGAGCGGTATGGTATCGATTATGGGCAGATGAGAGAGTGGTATAATGGATACAATCTGAATAGTATTGCGATGTACAACCCGCTTTCTGTTGTACGTGCGATTTCGGGCAGGCGTTTTCAGCAGTATTGGACGGTCACTGGCACATACGGGGATATTGATGACTTGATTACCAAAAATTTTGATGGACTTCGGGAGGATGTCATCAAGATGCTTTCGGGAAATCGGATACCGATCAATGTGTCAAACGGCAAAAACGATCTGCAGTCTTTCAAAAATAAGAATGAGGTCATTACTGCATTGATTCATCTGGGATACTTTGCATATGACGCGGAGACGCGGGAGGCGTATGTTCCCAATAAGGAGATTCAGGAAGTTTTCTATCAATATATGGAAGGCAATGAGAGCGATAACCTGTCGCGGTTTATGAAGGTTTCTGAGAGGATATTAAGTGCTGTGATGGAAGGGGATGCGGAGGAGACCGCAAAGCAGATTCAGAGCGTGCATAGCGATTTTGTGTCAGGCATTGAGTATAATGATGAAAATTCTCTCGCCTGCGCGATTATGATTGCGTTGATCTCTGCATTTCGGTATTATCACAAACCAATCCGTGAGTTTCCCTGCGGGAAGGGGTTTGCTAACATTGTCTATCAGCCGTTGCCTAACCACCCAAACCGCCCCGTTATTGTAGTGGAGCTGAAATGGGATAAGAGTGCAGATGCGGCAATCGCACAGATTAAGAAAAAACAGTATCCTGAATCCCTGAGAGAGTATTCTGGAGAAATCTTGCTGGTAGGAATTGATTATGACAAAAAGTCAAAAGAACATTTGTGCGCAATCGAGAGTTTTTGCTGATTAAAATATACTTTTGGAGTATTTTGATACAATAGAACAGAAAAAGGAAGTGAATCGGATATGGATAGAGGTATTTCAGTGATTGGCGGGGCAGATGGACCGACAGCTTTCTTTTTGGCAGGAAAGCTGGGAGATTTGTTTTTTATTTTGGCGCTTGGGATTATGATTTTATTTTATGGGATATATTTTACAAAGAAAATCGCGCAGAAACGGCGTGGAATCCAGACAACACAGCTCGGTGGACGCGGCAAAGAGAAGTCAGTGCGGACGATTGAGATTATCATGTCAGCCGCGACGCTTCTCATCGTTCCAGCGGAGTTGGTTTCCATTGTATTTGAGTGGAATATCATGCCATTATCAGTGAGGATAGCCGGGATTATGCTGGGATTGATTGGCGATTTGATTTTCCTGATTGCAGTACTTACAATGAGAGACAGCTGGCGCGCAGGGATACCAGAGACAGACAAGACGGAGTTTGTCTCGCAGGGCATTTATCAATACAGCAGGAATCCGGCTTTTCTGGGATTTGATCTGATGTATATGGGTATCTTGCTGATGTATTTCAACTGGATGTTATTGCTGCTCACGATATGGGTGGTCGTGATGCTGCATCTGCAGATTCTGCAGGAGGAGAAGTATCTGGAGACAGCATTTGGTGAGGAGTACCTTGCATATAAGCAGTGTACAGGGCGGTATTTTAGGAAGAAAAAGTAAATTGTGCAGACAGGGTGGAGGATATATGTCTGACAAAGATAATATAATCAATACATTAAAGGAGACCTGTATTGATGCGGATTATTACTGGATAGCAGCAGGTGCAGCGATGGTGCTGCATGGGGTAAAATTGTATACGAGAGATATCGATTTAGGTTGTAACCGCAAATTAGCTGACCAGCTGCAGTAGATGGGATATAAAACAGAAATTTTTGATGATGGAAGCCGCAAAATACAATATAGTCCAGATATTGAGATATTCGAAGACTGGCGGGAAGGAGAACTTGAAGTAATCGAAGGGATTCCAGTAGTTTCCTTGGAGGGAATTGTAATGATGAAGCAGCAGCTGGGCAGGGAAAAGGATATGGAGGATATTCGATTGATCAGGGAGTATATCAAAATCAATGGAGGACAGTATGCCAATGATTCTGTTCCGTCCTTTTTAATTGAAAGTATGCCAGTTATATAGACTGCAGCAAAAATTTTATCAGTAGTACCGCTGCCTTTGAACAAGGTGCGTAAAAACTCTAAATATTCTTTCTGAATTACAGATGTCTCACGAATGGGCGAATCCCATTCATCAATGATCATGATAAATTTGTTTCCTGTCAGTTCCACAGCATGAATTATTGTAGTGGGCAGTTCATTGCTCACAGAAAGTGTGGGATATGATGATACTAGTTCTTCCGTAATCTTTTCGCTGATGTAAGAAACAATATTCTGAAAATCTCCAGAAAACAGCTTCAAATAGGTCATGTCCAGATAAATCACATCATATTTGTTGATATGCTGCCTGTAGGATCTGTACAATTCTTCTTTCTGGGAAATTTCCAAATCGTTAAAAAGCGCAGAGGAATCACAGGTTTTATCATAATAGGCACACAACATTTTTGCCGAGAAGGATTTTCCGAAATGGCGAGGTGAAGAAGCCCTTGTATGATTGAGCCACAGCATACCTTTACAAAGCTTTTTGATTATGGTAAATTATAGATAATTGAGTTTTATAAAAAGGAAGGGATGGCAATCAATGCAGAATAAAGGAAAATATTATATCACAACGGCAATTGCGTATACTTCTGGCAAGCCGCATATCGGTAACAATTATGAGATTGTGCTGGCGGACAGCATAGCGCGCTATAAGAGGAAGGACGGCTATGATGTCTTTTTTCAGACAGGTACGGACGAGCATGGTCAAAAAATTGAGCTCAAGTCGGCGGACGCAGGCGTGACGCCAAAAGAATTTGTAGACAATGTAGCAGGAGTCATCAGGGGACTTTGCGACCTGCTCAATATTTCCTATGATAAATTTATTCGCACAACAGATGATTATCACGAAAAGCAAGTGCAGAAAATATTCAAGCGCTTGTATGATCAGGGTGATATCTACAAAGGCGCATACGAGGGAATGTACTGTACACCCTGCGAGTCCTTCTGGACAGAGTCTCAATTGAAGGACGGCAAGTGTCCAGACTGTGGACGCGAGGTAAAGCCAGCGAAGGAAGAGGCATATTTCTTTAAAATGAGTAAATACGCTGACAGACTGATCGACCACATCAATAAGCACCCAGAGTTTATCCAGCCCGTATCACGCAAAAATGAGATGATGAACAATTTCCTGCTTCCCGGATTGCAGGATTTGTGTGTATCGCGCACTTCATTTAAATGGGGAATACCAGTGGACTTTGATGACAGACATGTCGTTTATGTGTGGCTTGATGCGCTCACAAACTATATCACGGGCATCGGTTATGACGCGGACGGAAACAGCACAGAGCAGTATCAGAAATTGTGGCCAGCTGACCTGCATCTGATCGGAAAAGACATTATCCGTTTCCATACGATCTATTGGCCGATTTTCCTGATGGCGCTTGGCGAGGAGCTTCCATATCAGGTATTTGGTCATCCATGGCTTTTGCAGAACAATGACAAGATGAGCAAGTCAAAGGGAAATATCATGTATGCGGACGATCTTGTGGAACTGTTTGGTGTAGATGCAGTGCGGTATTTTGTGCTGCATGAGATGCCGTTTGAAAATGATGGTTCGATCACATGGGAGCTGATGGTCGAGCGTTTGAATTCTGACCTTGCAAATACTCTTGGAAATCTCGTGAACAGAACGATTTCCATGAGCAATAAATACTTTGGCGGCGTGGTGGAAAATAAAGGGACTGCAGAGACAGTTGATGAGGATTTGAAGGCGGTTGTCACAGGAACATATGACAAGGTTGAGGCAAAGATGGCGGATTTGCGCGTTGCCGATGCCCTGACAGAAATTTTTAACCTGTTCAAGCGCTGTAACAAATATATCGACGAGACGGAACCATGGGTGCTCGCAAAAGATGAAGCGAAAAAGGACAGGCTTGCAACCGTTCTGTACAATCTTGTAGAAGGCATTTCGATCGGCGCTGGATTGCTTGAACCATTTATGCCGGAGACTGCGCAGAGAATTATGAAACAATTAAATAGTGAGATTCGCGATTTCGAATCGGCAAAGACATTCGGCGTCTATGTGTCGGGTACAAAGGTGACGGACACACCGGAAATCCTCTTTGCGCGCCTTGATGCGAAGGAGATTGACGCAAAGGTGGAAGAGCTTGTGGAGCGGCAGATGGCAGAGTCTGGAGCGGCACAGGCGGCAGAAAATGACACAGGTGTCATTGATACGAATATCATTGATATCGAGCCAAAAGCAGAAATCACGTATGAGGATTTTGCAAAGATGCAGTTTCAGGTGGGTGAGATCATTTCGTGCGAAGCGGTGCCCAAGTCGAAGAAACTGTTGTGCAGTCAGGTAAAGATTGGCTCACAGATGAAGCAGATTGTATCCGGCATCAAAGCATTTTACAGCCCTGAGGAGATGGTGGGCAAGAAGGTGATGGTGCTTGTGAATCTGAAACCGGCGAAGCTTGCGGGAGTATTGTCGGAGGGTATGCTTTTGTGTGCGGAAGATGCGGACGGAAATCTTGCACTGATGACGCCGGAGAAGACAATGCCATCAGGGGCAGAAATTATGTAGGAGTTAATACGATGACAAATAAAATAGAAGCGATTATATTCGACCTTGACGGAACAATGTGGAATGCGCTTGACGGAATCCACCAGACATGGAATCAGGTAGTAGCAAATCATTCAGAATACAGAAAAGAGCCAATTTCGTTTGAGGAGTTAGAAGGCTGTCTCGGACTTCCCATGACAGACATTGCAGCGAAATTATTTCCAAATACAACAGCAGAACAGCAGCAGGCATTAATGGACGAGTGCTGTGCGGTCGAGAACGCCTATCTGTCGGAACACGGCGGAATCCTTTATCCCAAGCTTGAGGAGACTTTGCTGGAGCTGAAAAAAAACTATAAACTCTTTGTGGTGAGCAACTGTCAACAGGGGTATATTGAGAGTTTCATTAAGGCGCATAAGCTTGCGAAATGTTTTGATGATATCGAGTGCTGGGGCAATAATCTGCTTCCCAAGGGTGAGAACAACAAGCTCATCATGGAGCGCAACAAAGTGACAAGGGCTGTGTATGTAGGTGATACTGCGGGTGATGAGGAGTCAGCGCGAGTGGCAGGCATACCGTTTATCTTTGCAGAGTATGGTTTTGGAGAGGCCAAGGCACCAGACTATAGACTGGAGGAGTTTGCAAAACTGCCAGAGCTAATGGGGCAGATTACTTTTGCAGACAACTCCACAAAATAACACATAAACCTTCTACCGTGAGGAGCGAATTATTAAGCAGAACAGGGTAAAAGAAATTGTCTATGCATGCAAGATATGATACATCTGTCCAGGCATACAGCGTGTCGGCATTTCTGATAGCGCAGTTTGGAAAAAATGGTGCCTACGAAGGTTTAGGAGCTCCCGAAACTTTAAATGTTAAAATTATAGGAGGAAAACTGAAATGAGTACACGGATAGGAATATTAGGATATGGCAATCTGGGGCGCGGTGTGGAGTGTGCGGTTCGGCAGAACGACGACATGGAACTTGTCGCAGTGTTCACACGCAGAAATCCAGATTCCGTTTCGATTCTGACAGACACGGCAAAAGTCTGCAATATAGCGGATGTGGCAGATTGGAAGGACAAGATTGACGTGATGATCATATGCGGCGGCAGTGCCACAGATCTGCCAGTGCAGACACCAGAGTATGTAAAATATTTTAATGTGATCGACAGCTTTGACACACACGCAAAGATTCCCGATCATTTTGCGAATGTAGATGCGGCTGCAAAGGAAAATGCGCACATCGGAATTATTTCTGTTGGCTGGGATCCAGGAATGTTCTCGCTGAACCGCCTGTATGCAAATGCAATTCTGCCAGACGGAAAGGATTATACATTCTGGGGAAAAGGTGTCAGCCAAGGACATTCCGATGCAATCCGTCGGATCAAAGGTGTCAAGAATGCAAAACAGTACACGATTCCAGTCGAGTCTGCGCTGGAGGCAGCCCGCTCAGGCAGCAATCCTGAACTCTCGACGAGACAGAAGCATACGAGGGAGTGCTTCGTTGTGCTGGAGGAGGGCGCTGATGCGGCAAAGGTTGAGGAGGAAATCAAGACCATGCCCAATTATTTTGCGGACTATGACACGACAGTGCATTTTATCAGCGAGGAGGAGTTGCTCGCGAATCACAGCGGGATCCCGCATGGCGGTTTTGTGCTGCGAAGCGGCGTGACAGGCTGGGAGAAGGAAAATAAGCATTTAATTGAATACAGCTTAAAGCTTGATTCCAACCCGGAATTTACAGCGAGCGTACTTGTCGCATATGCTAGGGCAGCGCACCGTCTTTCAATGGAAGGGCAGAGCGGGTGCAAGACTGTATTTGATATCGCACCAGCGTATTTAAGTGCAAAGACCGCGGAGGAGCTGCGGGCTTCGATGCTGTAGGGTAATGATATGAAAGCCGAAAAATAGAAAGAGGCAGGTGTTCAAACCTGCCTTCTTTACACTCCTGTTTCCACCATGGATGCCTGATGATCCTTGATTCCAACCCAGAGTTTACAGCGAGTGTACTCGTTACGTGAGGGCATCGCATCCTCTATCACAGGAGAGACAGAGCGAATGCAAGCCCATATTTGACATTGCACCAGTGTATTTTAGTGCAAAGAGCGCTGAGGAATTGCGGTGCAATTTGTAAATTTAAACTTGAAAAAATTCTGCGCAATCTGCATCACTTATTTTTCTACAAATTCTTACTACGAAATAAACGTGCCGCAAAGAAGGACAATGAAAATAACACATACGTTATTCACAATATATGCTACATCTGCCCCCACCAACGAAGCCAGAAATCCAGTATAGGTAATCCCCATAGGTATTAATAAACCAGAGGAAAAACTCAAAAGTGAAAAAAAGCGCCCTTGGTAATTTATTGGGACATGGGTCTGCAGCGAGGAAAGCAGCGGTACATTTACGCATGAAGTAACGAAACCCAATAATAATTCAAAAACCAAAAACAAGCTAAAATATGCCATAGGAACCGCTGTCATGCAGAGTGATCCGATGCCAATCATAACCATCAATATACTGTTGAGCAAGAGGAGGTTCTTCATATTTTTCTGCAAATCAATCTTCTTGTTTTTGAAAATGAAAAATCCGGCAGCAAGCGTCCCGACTACTGCCGCAGAAGAGGTCATTCCGAACAAAGATTCCGAGATGCTATATTTTCGGACAATAATTCCCGGATTGATGATTTCCTCCCCATTTGCCACAAAGAAATTTAACGCCATCACCATAATAAATAAAGCAAGCACGTCTTTCTGTTTTGCCACATACCGCAGTCCGTCCCCAAATTGGAGCAGCCAGTTTTTCCTCTCCTGATTTGTCGTGCTCTCCATTTTCCGATACAAGATAAAGCACTCCTGAACAGCGGACAAGGCGTAACATGCCGTCACTACCAGCACTACAAAACGAAATCCCAGCAGACCGAAAGCAACCGTCCCCATAGCTGGTGCAATAACTGCAGCGGCGTTGTCTGCGAAGCTTTTGATTCCATTGTACTTCTCAATCGTTTCAGGAGTAGTAAGTTCTGTGAACATAACCTTAGAACCAATTTCAAACATGTGGGACAGCATATTGATGAATACTGTCACGCCAAACAATACTGCCATAAACGGCTTTGTGTCCAGTGGGAACAGTAGCAGCGCGTACAATATTGCCGTTAGGAAATCGCAGACCACTATCAGATGTTTTCTGTTTACCTTCTCCACAAAGACTCCCATAAACGGCGTTACTGCAAGGGCAGGAATGCTGGACAAGGAAAAAAACACCCCTGTCTGCGCAAGGCTTCCGGTTAATTGCAATATATACAGCGGTAGGGCAATGAGATAGAATGCTGATCCAAATTTGGACACCGTTCGTCCTAGCAGCAGTAATGTAATATTTTTTGGGGTATATAAATTATTTTCCATTAAAAAACTCCATTTTCGCTATAGTGGAGCAGACAAACCATGTTGATTTATCTGCTCCACTACGTGGTATGAATCTTAGCGAACTGCATATTCAGTATGCATTGCATCATTTACCTGTTGGTCTGCTACGATGTCAAACTTCCCGTCGATTCTGCGCTGGAGGCGGCGCGTTCAGGCAGCAACCCCGAAATCACGACGAGGCAGAAACATACAGGTGTTCAAACCTGCCCCTTTTATGCACAGGGGCACAGTAAGGAAATTATGTGCTTACGCACAACTGCGCCCCGCGCGGCAAGTAGGGGAGAAGTGCATCCCCTACTTGATTGCACACGCCGATGCAGATGAAATATACCACTGGAGTGGCGCATCCCCTATTCGATTACCATGGACGCCTGATGGTCCTTGATTAGGATGATGCCATCCGCTGCATCATCCAGCTCGCTGCTGTGCATTACTACAAGTATCGTCTTAGTGCCTTTCAGGCTCTTTATATATGCCATAACCTTTTCCTGTGTCTCTATGTCCAGATTGGACAGAGGCTCATCCAGAAAAAAGATCGGCGTATCCGACGCAAATACCCTGTACAGTGCAAGTTTCTGCTGCTGTCCATAACTCAGATTAATCGGATTGCTTGTAATCTCTTTGTCTTCAAAATCAATACCCAGCATTTTTATCAAATGATCCATTTTAGGTTTTTCATACAAATTTTCCACGAAGCTTCCGTCAACCGTGAAAATGGGATAGGTCAGAAACGTATTGTTGCCGATGTCCTTTGAAACGCTAAAATTCCCCTTGCAGTTTTGCGGCGTGATATTTCCAAGGATTAGATTCATCAGCATACTTTTACCGCTTCCGTTTTCTCCCTTGATCACATACAAACCATTTTTCTTGATTTCCATATGCTGAATATGATACAGAAAATCCTCGGGCTGATCTCCCTTGTAAAAGTCAAGATCATTGGCTGTAAAAATTATCTCCGCCTCCTTCTGATACGCTGTCAACTCATTTGGCTTCTCCGCGTCAAGCGTCAGTTCATCGACTCGTTCGATATGTATTTTATTTGACTTATAGCGCATCAGTATACCGCACACACTGGAAATCGGACTCGAGAAATAACCAAGATACTGATATCCCATCAACAATATGCCCGCAGTGATACTTCCGCGAAATACAAGAATGGCGGCAATGAAGAGATATGCCACGCCAAAGATCTGGTTGATGATATCTGGCAGATAATCGCAAAAATACTCAAAAAACCGGTATCTTAAAACAAACCTTTCATAATTTCCAACGTATTTCGCGTATTCTTTCTCAAAGTATCCCTCCGTATGGATGGCATTGATACCTGCCTTGTTCTCGATAATATTGCGGATACCACCGAGATATTTGTCCTGCGTGGGCAAAACCACCTTCTGCATTGCATAGAGTGGTTTTGCACTGTTGAGTGAGATCACGACAAGAATTGTCCCATAGACCAGAAAAAAGATGCCAAAAAAGACATCGATATAGGTAATGACCGCAAGGATACTAAAGATATAGAGCAGGCAGCTGATCATTTTCAGATGAATCTCTTCATGCAAGTCGCCGTAAGAAGCACAGCTGTTGGAGCAGACATTATAATAATACCCCTTGTCCTTCTGCGTATACAATGACTGGTTCATCCTGAGGATATCCGAAGCCGATTTAGTCTGCAGTCGAAATGTGTTTTTGATGCCTATTTTTACAGGGGAATACACGCAGAAATAAAATTTGAACAGAACTCCCACGACCGACACGCCGAACGTAACCGCAAACCATCGAACCAGCGTGTCCATATCGCCTGCTTCCAGAATGTTGTCGATCAGGTAACTCATGAGTATGGGCAGTATCATCGTAATCAGAAACGTGATCGTCATCATCAGAACCTGAAAGGGATATTCTTTTAATACTTTTGTTTTCATTTTTGCGCTCCTATTCTTGTATTTTAGCGGATTAGTACGAAAGGCTTTCTACATAATTCTTTATGATATGCTCCATATGATATTTTTCGTATGTACAGGAGCCTGCCTTTAGGTTATGCTGGACAATACAGCCTCCTAGACAGATTGGAAGGCATTTGCAAGTTCTGCATTCCTCCCTAAAGCTTATGGCTTTCTTTTTCCGCACATCGACATCTCTGAATTTATAATTACCCTCGCCTTTCACTGTATCGCAAAAATCACAATTTCCGTCTGTATTAATGGAAAATGCATTGCCGTATACAAAATCACAAGGGGTTCTTTCAGGATTTGGAAGCCGATATTCATCAGATACTGCATCCTTTATTTCTAATAAAACATCTGCGAATTCTTTTACGCTAAGCATATCAAACTCATCTTCGTTATGGAATTTTATCATTCGATTCGGGCTAAATATAATTCTTTTTTTCCGTACTTTCCCATAATATATTGATATAAGTCCATTACTTCAGATTGATTCTGCCTGCATACATTGACTCGCATTATTATTTTAGTATCAGAATGATCCAGGATTCTTCCTATTAATTGTACCTGTTCTTCAAATCGAAAGGTATCTGAAACTCTAAGGCTGTTATGTGTTTTTTCCAAACCATCAAACGTTAATTGTATTGTATCAAAATGAATTGATGAAATCAATTCATTTGTAAGCATAGAGCCATTTGTTGTGAGGGACGGTTTGTAGTGTACACCTTTATATTGGGCTATTTTTTGGAGTTTTTCGTGAAAATAAAGTAATACATCCATATTTAACAGAGGTTCGCCGCCAAAGTAATGTATCTTTAAAACTTTATATTTATTAATAGACAATATATGCTCTATTTTGTCAATGATTTCCTGCGCTGTATCTCTTTTCATTGTCTTTTTATTCTTATCTTCAAAACAATAGACACATTTAAAATTGCAATGATATGTCAAAGCAATCGTAAGACTTAAATTCCCAGTGCCCTGCTTGATATTTTCATTGATTTCCTTTTCCAGTTCACAGACTTCGTCACACTGATCCTCAACCCAAAAGCGCTTTTCAAATAAAAACCTTTTTTCTTCATCCGTAAAACCATTAGGATTTGTTTCTATCAAACCGCCATTATTCGTGTTAAAAATATACTCCTTATTATTTATAAAAAAATGATAATTAAAAGTTGATTCTTTCATTTTATCTCCTTATTAATTTATCAAGCAGGTGTCTTTGAAATGAATCAAAGACACCTGCTTGATATGTAAATTACGATCTTACATAACTATGCCGTTGCAGCATAAAGAATCACCCGAACGATTATTCTTTTTTTCCCTTATAGGATCAAAAATAATTTTCATAATTACCTCCATTCAGCGTATTTCCAGACTAATGCATGCCTTTTTCTGGATAAATTATATGATACGCTGATATTGTAAAAAGTACATGACTTTTCCCATACAAAATATTTTAATTTTTTTGTATGCAAAAAGTCATGTACTTTGTCGGATAATTGTGTATAATACGAAAAAAGATATGGCAACATAGTACTAACCTGCACTAAAACCTGAAAGTTTTAAAGTTATTTCTACATCAGTACATCCGTTACATAGCAATCCAACTCCAATTCCCGAAGCACATGCTCGGAGCATATTCCATATGACAACTTTTTTCCGATCAGATTCATTCCTACATGGAGATGAAAAAGTTCAGGACTGTTGGGATTATTTTTGTTGGCTGGGACCCAGGAGTGTTCTCACGGAACCATCTGTATGCGAACGCTAAAAACACTCCGATGCGATCCGGCGGATCAAAGGCGTCAAGAATGCAAAACAGTACGCGATTCCCGTCAATTCTGCGCTGGAGGCGTCGCATTCAGGCAGCGCTTCGATGTTATAAGATTATATAGATTAAACGGGATAGAAAAAGGGAGGGTTTCGTGATTCACGCTACCGTTCCCTTTTTAAATTGAATAGGCAATTGGTCAATTTAAATATATTTATTGTTTTTACTTAAACGAGCAACTACTCCAGAAAGAATACAAGAAATAAAAATATGTAATTGAATTATACGAGTAATAACTTTCTGCATAAAAATTGTCAAAATAATTGCAAAGCCATATGAAAATAAGCAAAACAATTCCAATTGTTGTCCAAATCAGGCAAATAACACGTATTTTTTGGAATTATTTTTATATATAGCTACCACATAAATTACATATAATAATGATAGTAATAAGGTTCATAGGAGTCTCCTGTACTAGCAGTAAAAGTCCATTCGAAATAATATTGCGGTGTCACAAAAGGAACCGAATGCATATGCAATTCAACATATAATGTTCCACCGACCGAACTAAAATCCGTGCCACTTTTGTTGACGTCTGACAGTAGCCGATCCAACTAATAAATGTTGTTTAAAATTTACTTTGCTGTTCTATTCCTATGTTTTCATATTCATCACTCCTCCTTCAATGTTAAATTGACTGTAACGGTCAGAATAAATCCTGACTGACAGGCTCACGATTCCGAGAGGCTATCCTAGTCAATTTTTAGTTAGCATCCTCTGCCGCCAACGCTCTTGCACACTTGCCCACCAGAAGCTGAAACCTTTCG
>JAIEEY010000028.1 GCA_029067205.1 Lachnospiraceae bacterium | reverse complement strand
ATAAGAGAAATTATTCCAGGGCATGGCGGTCATTCGTCCACACTTCAATGGTAGTTGTCCCCTCTGGCGCCTGAGTCTGCTGTCCGTCACCAGACTGCGAGTCACTGCTTTCTGTTGATGCATTTCCTGAACTTTGTCCGCTATCCGTATTCGAGGAAGCGGAATTGTCCCCGCCACATGCGCACAGGCTGGCAACCATCGCTGCTGTTAACATCATACTAATTAATTTCTTTTTCATGGTATCCTCCTTTTTATGTAAAATTCCGCACACGTATATTACATTTTCTATTTTAATATTTCTTGCAACAAAACCAAAGGACACTTTTCACTTACCATGTAACAAATTCTATGTTTTTTTGTACTGAATGCACAAAAGAGCAATGCATTTCTATATTATCAAGGTCAATACAGACAATGCAAAGGGAATCAAAACCAATTTTAGTATTCTAACTATACATTTCCACATTAATATCAATTTTATCCATTGCGGCCGGGTTCGGGCTTTTAATTATTGCAAATCATGACTGCTTTCTCGTACAGTCATTCCTAAAAAATTCTCTTGTTTTATAGCGTGCCATATGATAAACTTTTATTGTTTATCTGGCGTTAATTAGGGCATTATAATATTAAAATGCTTTTGTGAAGAATGCAGGAAGGGACAAAATGGTAGCCAAAAACACATATTTTACTGCCATTCTGGCAGACGATGAAATTAGTATATTAAGAGAACTGGAAAATGCTGTTGACTGGGAAGAGTTGGGAATCCAATTAGTCCGTCTTGCCACCAATGGACAGGATACCCTCAGTGCCATATTGGAATTGCGCCCAGATTTTGCCATTATCGACATTAAAATGCCGGATCTGGACGGCATTGAGGTAATCCAGAAAACCAGAAAGCTTAATATTTTGACCGACTTTATTATTTTAAGTGGCTATGACAGTTTTTCCTATGCCAGGGATGCCATCCGGTATGGTGCAAAAGCCTATCTCTTAAAACCTTTAGACAACTCTGAACTGTATGATGCCATCTACAGAACCTGTCTGGACCGCAGCAGACAGAACATGGGCAATCACAACAGACTGTATCAGGAAAAGCTGAACCTAAATTTTCTCAACCGACTGCTGGACAGCAAAATTTTGGAACAAAGTATGATAGAACAGCTATTGCATAATACAAGAATTGCCCTCAGCGACAGTTCCTGCTATGTCTGCGTCCTGCTTTATGAACAAAAGGATCAACAAATTCCATACCAGCAGCTAATCACCAGTCTGGATCAAGAATTTTCTCAGGAAAAGCATATCCTCTGGCAACACCGCGAAAATCAGATTGTTGGTATTTTCAATGCCTCCGACAGTCTTCCTTTCCAAAATGCCATAAGATGTCAGACAGCCATTCAAAAAAATCATCTTCCGATGCCTCTGATTGGTATTGGAGACATGGTTTCTGGCTTGATGGAATGCTCTTATTCCTACAACCGTGCACTGGCTTCCATCACCTATCGGCTGTATGATGACACTTCAGGAATCTTCACTTATGAGGTACTCTGCTCCGTTCAGCCAGTCCTGAAGCTGACAGATATCGACTGCCTTCCTCTGGTGCAATTTATTGTCCGAAAGGATTTAGCGGGTATTCGCACCTATTGCAACGACTTCATTGACCGTCTGCTCTATGTGCCGATGCCTCCTCCTAATTATGTTTTCAGCATGTGTTATTCCTTGTTTCACATGATTGAACAGGAGTTCTCTTCCTTTTCCGACCAGGAAATACTATCGGAAGTAAACGCTCAGGATTTATACCGCCTTACAAAACTTTCCCAAATTCGGGAATGGATGATTAACTCTTTCTGTCATCTCTCCGAATTTATTGATGCAGTGTATGGCTATGGTGGAAATAAATATACGAAAACTCCCCCAAATTGTGCGGAACCGGAAGACTCTATCATACGAACGGCCAAAGAATTTATACACAAAAATATCACTTGTTATATCAAAATCGAGGACATTGCCCAACAGGTACATTTAAGCCCTTCTTATTTTGCTATTTACTTTAAAAATAAGACAAATGTAAACCTGAGAGACTATTTGCTAACGGAAAAAATGGAATATGCCCGCCGGGCTCTGATGAATCCCAATACCTCCATCAATGAGGTAAGCTATACTGTGGGATATGGTGATTACCGCTCCTTTTCACGGGCATTTAAAAATATCCATGGCATTACTCCTTCGGATTTTCAGGCAAAATATACAGATCGAACCCCAAAGGAGTGACACCATGCTCAGAAAATACAAGAACCTTTCCCTTTTTTCCAAAATCAGTTTTGTCATGTGTGGTCTTGCTCTCGCTCTTAGCAGCATCATTACATTGACAGCAATTATCTATTACCGCTATATTTTCTCTGAACGGCTGCTTGGCAGTGTCAAAACGGCAACTGTCAGCGCAGCAAATACACTCTATGTGAATTATACGGACATTATTGAACGCTTTGTGCTCACCTGCGGCACCGAAGACTTTAAATCGGATGTGGAATACTTATACCAGAGTGATAATTCCTACCTTACCGCAAAAGGCATGGTGCAGGATGAGCTTGCCGCACTATCGAACTGCAATTACCTGGTTCATGGAGCCATGATTCTCTCAGGTGATGGAAAAACGGCCTACACTCTATATAATAATCCCCTTTATGAAACGGCGGAAGAAATGTTCTCCTCGATAGAACTCTCGCAGGTAAAAGGCATCTCCTTCTTAAAGGAACGAAAAAGTCCTTTCCGCAGCAGAGTATCTGTTATCCCCATTGTGTTTCCGGTCAGTGTCATCACACAATATGTAGAACTGGATATTTCAGATTCCGCCCCCAATGCCTATGTAATCATCTTTATTGATTCCTCCAAGATGCAAACCTGCCTAAATCTGACAAATGTAAGCCAAGCGGAAAATGTATACTACCTGTTAACCGCTGATGGCTGTCTGCTAAACAGTCCATCCGCAGAAGAAACAGACGATGTCACATCCATTCTCGAGGATAACCGGACAAAAGAGCTGCTCGGTTCCGTGACATGGAACACTTCTGACTGCAGCACCTTTGTCAATTCTGACTGCTATCTTGCTGCTTATGGGCTGCGCTATGGAGATATGATTCTGCTCAACTATGTCCCTCGGGAAACACTTCCTGATATTTTCGGCAAGACAGGCTATACCTTGCTGTTGCTGCTTATGCTTTTGGTATTCTTTCTGCTGACAATCGCTTTCCTGATGGCACACTATATCACTCGGCCCGTCAACAGACTGGTAGAGGTGGTTCACCAGATTGAAGAAAACCGCTATACAGAAAAATTAAATTTCTCCGCCAACGATGAGATTGGACAGCTTGGCTCTGCCATTAACACCATGCATGACACCATCCGCCAACAGATGGTACGTATTAAACAAGAGGAAGCCGAAAAATATAAAACCCAGATTCAACTTCTGACCGAGCAGATTAACCCCCATTTTCTCTACAACACCTTGGAATGTATTCAGTCGGAGGTGCTGCGCGGAAATTCCAGTACTGCCACAAACATGATCCAGTACCTGGCGGAGTACCTCCGCATCGGTCTTTCCTACGGGGCAGACTTGATTACCATTTCCAATGAACTTCGTCATGCGGATGTGTACATCAAGCTAATGAATCAGCGGTTCCAGCAGTCGATTATTTTCCTGTATAAGCCTTCTTCCGACTTAAACCAACGACTGATTCCCAAAACCATTTTACAGCCTTTGGTAGAAAATTCTATCCGTCATGGTTTTGGGATTGACGCGTCAGGGATACCAATATCCGTTCCCACCATCGAAATCAATTTCCATGCCGTAGAGAATCGGCTGTCCATTGGAGTTATCGATAACGGCAGTGGTTTTGATGTCAAAAAGGTAGAGGCAATAACCTTAGGCAATCATCCTGGGGATAACAGTGGTCATGTAGGGCTGCACAATATCTACCATCGGCTTGTTACATATTACGGAAAGGAAAATGTGCAGGTCACCTTCAGCTCTATTCCTTACTATCGCAATGAGATTTTAATCAGTATCCCTTTACCCGAAGAATAAGGAGAATCTGTATGACAAGAAAAGAATTCAGAGTGGAAACAGCAAAACTAAAGAACATGACACCAGCGGATCGGCGTTGGTATATCTGGAATTACTACAAAGTTCCGATTTTAATCGGTCTTGTGATTCTCTTTATGTTATATGAGGTGGGCGGGGCATTTTGGAGAAGCAGACAAGATTGTATGCTCTATTGCATTTTCATCAATCAGACTTCAGAGGAAGAAGCACAGCTTAACCATCTGAAAGACGATTTTTATGAACACGAAAATTTTAGTGGACTGCAGATCGTCACCTTTGATGCCTCTATCCGTTTTACAGACGATCTGTACAGCGATGCTTCCGCTATCGTTTTCCAGTCCCTCATTAGCACAGATACGGTTGACATTGTTATTACAAAACAATCCGTTATGGAACAATTTCATAATCAAAATATATTTTTGAATTTACAGGAGGTGTTGCCGCCTCAACACCTTTCCCAACTTGAGAGCGCACTTTATTATGATGCAGACTCTTCTGGAACGCCTGTTCCTATAGGAATTTACCTGAAAAACAGTATCCTCCCCTCCGAATATGGACTGGAAGAAGATTCCATTCTTGGGGTCTGTACTTTAAATAATCATCCTGAAGTAATACAGGATTTCATATCATTTATATTGAAGTAATGACAAACACGCACCGAATCAAAGGCACCAGAAAATGATTTGTTTTCAGGTGCTTTTTTATGTGCATGCCGAACATTTTTTATTTTTTGTCATATTTTAAAATAAGTCAACAAAGTTTCAATTTATGATAAGGAATTGTTCACATGTTGTTTCTGAACAGTTCCTAAGAACAATCGTGGTTACAAGAAGATTGTAACAGGAGGTTTAATATGACAAAATATGATATTGCAATCATAGGCGGCGACAGGAGAACCGCATGTATGATTCCCATTCTTGCAGAAAAAGGATATCGGATTATATGCTTTCGTACAGTTAGGATCACCTACAGTCCTTCCGTAAAATCCAAATTATATTTTGCGAAATCACTGCGTGAAGCCCTTGACTCTGCATCAGTGATTATAGGTGGTATTCCGTTTACAAAGTCGGACTCTCTCTACTGTGAGGAGGGTGTTTCTGAAACCGCTATCAGCATCTCAGAGATCCAAAGAAGCATCCATAAACACCAGAAAATATTTGCAGGCGTCATACCAGAGAGCTTCCGAAGAACTTGTGAGGAACGCGAAATTAGCTGCTATGACTTTATGCTCGATGAACCGATAACGCTGTACAATGCTGTTTCTACCGCAGAGGGAGCTATTTTGGAAGCGCTGCTGCACAAAAACACAAACCTTCACATGAGCAAATCCCTTGTACTGGGTTATGGCAGATGCGGTAAGGTCATTGCTGACCGTCTGAATGGACTCCACGCCCGCGTCACTGTATGCTCCAACGATGCGAATGAACTTGCCCTCGCATGTGCCCTTGGTTTTGAGACAATGCACCTGTCAAACCTGTGGCGGAAAATCTGCTGCTATGAGTACATTTTCAACACCATTCCCGCGCGTGTCCTGGATCGCAGATGCCTTGAAAAAGCAGCGCCAAACGCCATCATCATCGACATTGCCTCCAACAAAACAGGAGCCGATTATGAGATTGCAGAGAAGCTTGGCGTCAACATACGCTTCTGCCCAGGACTTCCTGGAAAATACGCCGGAGAAAGCTGTGCAAAGTATTTAACGGATTATGTGACAACCAGAATATGATGAAAAATCAGCGATTTTCATCAGACAAATTTGTGCAAAGGCACAAATTTACAGATTTTGACAAGAATGGAGGCCTTCAATAGTATGGACATCAAAGGAAAAAAAATTGGAATTGCACTGACCGGCTCTTTCTGTACCTTCGAAAAAACCTTTGCGGAACTGCAAAAGCTGTCTGACGCCGGCGCTGACATCTATCCGATCCTGTCAGACACGTCCCAGACGATCGAGAGCCGATTCGGAAAACCTGACACATATGTCACAAAAATAAAAGAAATCACAGGAAAAGATCCGATTATCTCCATTCCCGGCGCTGAGCCAATCGGTCCGAAAGGATATCTCGATGCACTGGCAATCCTCCCCTGCACTGGAAACACCGCTGCAAAGCTTGCAAACGGCATCACAGATACACCAGTACTCATGGCGGCAAAAGCCCACATGCGCAACAACAAGCCCCTCGTTATCTCCATCTCGACCAACGACGGACTTGGCATGAACCTGAAAAATATCGGACTCCTGTGCAACAGCAAGAATATCTACTTCGTCCCGTTCGGACAGGATAACTATCAGACAAAACCAAACTCCCTGGTCGCACACGTTGAACTACTGATACCAACACTGGAAATGGCACTGGAACACAAACAGTACCAGCCAATCTTAAAAGACTACATATAATATGTAAACATTACGCTTTCTCACAGACTTTACGACTATTTCTATTACAAACTTCCAAATATATGGGGAAAGGATATCAAAAATGTGTGGAATCGCAGGCTTTAGCAGCTTTCATGTAAACTATAAGGAGGAATCCGCAAGATGGTTCTCAGTCCTACAGAAAATGAATACCCACCAGCATCACCGCGGGCCTGATGAAAACGGAGTCTATCTGTCAAGAAACTGTGGACTTTCCCACACCCGTCTGTCCATTTTGGACCTCGAATACGGAAAACAGCCCATGGCAAGGCAGCTCGGAAACCACCGCGCTGTCATATGCTACAACGGCGAGATCTACAATATGCCCAGCCTCCGCCGCAATCTGGAGAAAGAAGGCATCGTCTTTGAAACAACCTGCGATACAGAAGTCATCCTGATGGGATATCTCCTACACGGAACTTCCTACATTACTCAGCTAAACGGTATTTTTTCCTTTGCCATATATGACGAAACACTGCAAAGATTATATCTGTTTCGCGACAGACTCGGGGTAAAGCCCTTGTTCTATACCCTCTTTCGCAACACCCTCATCTTTTCCTCGGAGTTGAAGGGAATCTTGTGCTTTCCTAACTTTAAGGCACAAGCTGACCGCGACGGGCTCTGTGAGATTTTCGGTCTTGGCCCTGCGAAGACCTACGGAAAGGGTGTTTTTAAAAACATAGATGAGCTGCTGCCGGGACATTATCTCGAATTTAACGGCTCCGATTTTTCCCAGCACCTATCCACAAAGTGTTACTGGAAGCTGGAGAGTTATCCACATAAAGATGACTGGCAAAACACAGTCGAGAAAACCCGGTATCTGGTCACAGACGCAATCCGGCTGCAAATGCTCTCCGATGTGCCTGTATGCACCTTCTTATCGGGCGGTGTGGACAGTAGTCTTGTCACAGCGGTATGCAGCAGCGAGCTTCGAAAGCAGGGTAAGAAGCTCGATACATACTCATTTGACTTTAAGGACAACGACAAAAATTTCAGGGCAAACGCATTTCAGCCCTCCCAGGACAGACCATGGGTGGACCTGATGATCGCTCACTGTCATACCAACCACCAGTACCTTGAATGCTCCAACACCGATTTATATGAATACTTATTTGAGGCGGTCGACGCCAGAGACCTGCCATGTATGGCCGATGTTGAAGCCTCGATGCTCTACTTCTGCAAGAGAGTCGCCGCAAACCACAAAGTAACCCTAACCGGGGAATGCGCCGACGAAATCTTTGGCGGTTATCCGTGGTTCCACAAAAAAGAATGCTTCGAAGCAGACTGTTTCCCGTGGTCCATGGATTTCTCCCCGCGCACCATGCTCCTGAAGGACAACGTATTATCCCTTCTTCCCTTAGAAGAATACGCTCATGCCGCATATGCAAAGACCATCTCCGAGGTTCCTGTTTTGGAAGGAGAAAACAGCGAAGAAAAACGCAGACGAGAAATCTCTTATCTCAATATCAAGTGGTTTATGCAGACACTGCTCGACCGCATGGACCGCACAAGCATGCACGCAGGACTTGAAGCGCGCGTCCCGTTTGCCGACCACCGCATTGTAGAATACTTATGGAATGTACCCTGGTCCATGAAGTGCAGGGACGGCGTGGTAAAAGGCCTGCTGCGCGCCGCCGCGGACGGACTGCTCCCCGGCGAGGTTTTATACCGCAGAAAGAGTCCTTATCCCAAGACCTATGATCCCGCCTACGAAAATCTGCTGCGCACTGCGGTCGTGGAAGTTCTCTCCGACACGCGTTCTCCGCTCCGGGAACTGATCGACCTCAATAAAGTACTTGAATACATCAGCCAGCCCTCCGACTACGGCAGACCATTCTATGGGCAGCTCATGGCCGGGCCGCAGCTGCTTGCGTATCTGCTGCAGGTCAATTACTGGCTGAAAAAATATGAAGTGGAGCTGCTGATTTAAGCAGAAAAAGACCATTTTCCCATTCACAAAATGAAAAAATGGTCTTTTATTTTTATTTACCCGATGAGACACTCTTTCCCCCGAAACACAAAACCGTACTTTCTTATTTTCTCCGGCGCAAAGCCTTCCGACACAAGCTCCTCCTCGTACCTTTTTTCCTCAATCTGCTTATGGGCATTGGAGAGCGTTTCCTCCAGATCTTTCTCCCGCTTCGGCTTATGCACCTTAAACTCTATGATGTAAGCGCAGTCGTGCTCCCTGTCTGACGGTTTCATGATGATGTCGTACCTGCCAAAACCGCTCTCCCTGTTGGATTTGATTACAAACCTGCCTTTAAGTTCCACCATAAGCCCCAGCACGAAGCCATGGTAAAACCGCTCAGGGGCATCTTTGTGCGACACACTCTTTGCTGTATCAAAATTAGAAAAACTGCAGAGCGCAATGTCATTCATGAACTCATTCATGTAGTCAACATCATTTATAAGCAGCGCTTTGATGAAGCCGTTGTATTCGGTATGTGTAGTACTATGAAACCAGCCGTCCACCATATCCTGAAACATCCTCTTCACTTCAAAGTTTGTCAATGCCAGCGTGTATGCCGGATTCTTCTCGTCGTCCTCCTTCACTTCCTCGACCTCTAATACTTTTAAATATCCGGTCGCAAGCAGCAGGCTCCAGACTGCATCTTCATTTCCATCAAGCTGGTTGAACACAATCTGCTCGTCAATGCGCGCCACAAAGCTCTTTCCCTGTAACAAATCCTCCATGATCTGTTTTATTTCTGTACTGCCTTGCTGTATGAGGGAGTTGACAAGCCCATTTCCGCTTGTATTTGCCCAGTATGCTGCATATTTTCCATTTTTCCTTATAAAGGACGCAATAGACCATGGGTTGTAAATATCCGTATGCCTGCCAAAAGTAAAACCGTCATACCACTGCTTTACCCCCTGTTTCTCACTGCCCAGTTCCATATCATCAAGTGCCTTAAAAACTTCCTCCTCCGTAAATCCAAATGATGTGGCATAATCATCGGAAGTCGTTGTCACAACATCCAGATTATTCAAACCTGAAAAAATACTCTCTTTCGATATCCTTGTTATTCCCGTTATCATCCCTCGTTCTATATGGCTGTTCGTCTTAAATGTGCTGTTGAAAAATAATCTGAAAAAAGCAGCCACCCTATCCCAGTTACCGGAAAGCCACGATTCCTGCATCGGAGTATCGTATTCATCCAATATGATGATTACCTTTTTCCCATAATGTCTTTCGAGGTACATACACAGGCTGTTTATTGCTGAATATGCAGTGTCATCATCCATTTTAACATTGACCGATGCAAAATTGTCCCTGTCGTCATCGTTAAATTCCTCTGAATCCATAATATCACGGTTCTCCATATATACATTGGATACAATCCGTTTAAACGCCGTTTTGATCCCTTCAACAGTTCCTGTCTTAACTGACGCAAAGCTTAAAAATATCACCGGATATGTCCCCTGAATCTGCCTGTATTTCTCATCCTTCCAGACAGACAGCCCTTCGAACAGATCGCCTCTGCCCGCATATTTATTGGAGAAAAAACATTCCAGCATACTCATGTTTAATGTCTTTCCAAATCTCCGCGGGCGCGTGATGAGCGTTACATCAGAACCGCTCTCCCACCACTCCTTTATAAATCTCGTCTTATCAACATAAAAAGAGCCCCGCTCCCTGATCCTGTCAAACTGCTGCACCCCTATATTTACGATTGTTATGTTGTCCATATCCCCGCCTCCTGTCCTTTTCGTCCATACAAAGCTGTACTGATGCGTCGCATTCTAAGGAACAGTATACACATATTACAACAGAGGCGCAACCATAAACAGCCCGAAAAAACCGATGCTTGTTCAGGACGAAAGAACACATCTCGGGAACACCACGCTAAACCGTGTTCCCAGCCCTTCGCGGCTCACGATATCATAATACCCCTGATGCTTGTCGACGATCCACTTCGCGATCGAAAGCCCAAGCCCCGTTCCGCCCGTCTTGCTGTTCCGCACCGAATCAGCACGGTAAAAACGGTCGAAAGCATGCGCCACATCTTCCTGTGACATACCGATACCATTGTCCTGTATGCCGTAAAACGGTGAACCGTCATTCCACGCACCCACACGGATTAAAATCTCCTCACCCTGCTTCGTGTACTTTGCCGCATTGTCGATCAGAATGCGCGCCGACTGTTTCAGCATGTCGCAATCTGCATACACCTGCACATTTCCCGACTCCTCAAAACGGTAAATATGACTTTCATCGATCATCAGAGACTCATCGTAAACTTCCCGCATAATCCCATTCAGTTCATGCACCTGCATGTCAAGATTCTGCCGGTTTGAATCGCCCCTTGCAAGGAACAACAGCTGCTCCACGAGTTTCTGCATGTGGTTTGCCTCATTCTTGATCGCCTCGATCGACTCCTCAAGAATCGCTGTGTCCTCTTTTCCCCACCGGTCAAGCATGTTGACATATCCCTGTATGACTGCAATCGGCGTGCGCAATTCATGTGAGGCATCCGACACAAACTGCGACTGCTGTTTATAGGAAACCCGAATGCGCTCGAGCAGTCCATTTAACGCGGTCTCTATGCCCTGCAGCTCCTTGTCGTGCATGTGTATTCCATTTTCCATGGCATCCACTTTGAGGCTGGAAATCGCGTTCTCCAGACTGTGGTACTTTGTCTCATCAAACGCCATCTCGCTCAGCTGCTGTGCCCTCGCCGCAATCTGGTTCAGGGGACGGAGCTGTCTTCGCACCTGCGCGGTGCCAGAGACAGCCAATGAGATCAGATCAAGTACCTGAAACGCAAGAAGGACAATCCCTCCACTGCGGAACAGACTGAGCCATACACCGACCGGCACCTGATACAGCGTCTGGTCATTGATATCTGTCACGGTGTACACCGCACTCCACAGATCTGTCTGAAACGAAATCTTTCTGAAATAAGAAAACGAAAATGCCCCCGCCATCTGCAGATCCATACCGACCACAAAAATCGCCGCAAGCAGGACAAAAACAACGATATCCATGCCCGCATACGCAAAAAACGTGCGCGCCATATTGTTCAGATTGATCTTCCGCGCGATCGAAGTCACACGCCCTTCCGCCTTTTTGTCTTTCTTTTTATCCGTTTTCATCTTTGATACAATACCCCACTCCGCGCACTGTCTGAATGATCTTTACCTGATATACGTCATCGAGTTTGCTCCGTAGATACCTGACATACACATCAATGATATTTGTCTCACCCATGTAATCATAACCGCAGACTTTTTCCAATAAGATATCCCTCGATATCACGATGTTTTTGTTTTCCAGCAAGACTCTCAGAAGTTCAAATTCCCTGTGTGTGAGTTCCACCTGCTTCCCGTCATAGGAAACCTCATAGCGCTGCACATCCATGCAAAGCTTCCCGACACGGAGCTGGTTTTTATCCCGGCCGGCCGTGCCGGCACCACTGCCGCGCTTCTTGAGCACCAGCCTGATGCGCGCAAGCAGCTCCTCTATGGCAAACGGTTTTGTCATGTAGTCATCGGCTCCGCCGTCAAGTCCGGCAACCTTATCCATTACCTCGTCGCGCGCCGTCAGCATTATGACAGGAATGTCAGAATTTTTCCGCAGGCGCCGGAGCACTTCAAAGCCGTTTAACTCCGGAAGCATCACATCGAGCACGACCAGATCTGCCTTGCCGCTCTGCGCCTTTTCGAGTCCCTCCCTGCCGTTTGCCGCCTTCATGACCTCATACCCCTCATGCAGGAGTTCAAGTTCCAGAAAACGCCCTATCTTTTCCTCATCTTCCACGATCAAAACCGTTACTGCCATCACTGCCTCCTTATCTAAATTCCTGTCAGTCACTGCGAAGGTAAAGGCACTTTCCCAGTAAAATAGCCATGCGCCCTGAAATGATCAAGGTATCACATATTTTCAATTTAGGAACTGTCAAGAAATAACTTTTAAATAGTGCGCCGGAATTATCTTCAAGAGTGGTGCTATTGGAGATAAAGACAAATAATATTAAAAGTTATTTTTGGACAGTTCCTTACTAACCACGCAAGGAAGCAGGGGACTATTGCCTCCCCTGCTTAGGAACTGTAGAAAAATAACTGACACATCTTGACTTGTCTATTTCTCCGATTGTGCATGTCAAAAAACCTCGCCGCAGCCCACTACGCCTACGTTTTTTTGACATGCACCCTCGAAGAAATATCCTGCACAATCTGCATCAGTTATTTTCCTATAGGTCCTTACCGTAAATTAATTGTCCTCTTCCTTCGCTGCATTGCCAAACTCGCTCTTGATGTTCTCCGCTGCCTCTGCTGCATTGTCCATCGCCCTGTTGAGGTCAATGTCAACGCTTCTCACATCCGGTCCGGCAAACTGGTATCTCATATTAAAGAACAGTCCAATCACCAGCAGTGGAACCACCACCCAGAATGCAAAGAACAAGAATACTACCAGCAACGTAATCGGTATCCTGAAAATCTCATTGTTGTCGCGCTCCACACAGAAGCTGTTGTTGTTTCCTTTCTCAAGCCACTTCTGGCACCAGCGCCCAAAGCGTTTTAGATTGTCGGAAAAACTTGATTTGCATTCCTTGTCGTCAATCTCGATCTTCGCCTTCTCTGTCTGTGTCGTGTAGCTGGAATGCTCTGGTCCATGTACCTTTCCAATCTGCTCCAGGTAGATCATGGCATCAAGGATATCCCAGTTGCTGTTTTCCAGTGCCTGCTTGGCCTCCTCATAAGTTACGTTTGCGTGCTCTTTTAATTTTTCTACCTTTTCAAAATTATCCATTTTTCTTTTCTCCTCTTCTTGATTGTTTCAACTATTTTATCTATC
>JAIEEY010000279.1 GCA_029067205.1 Lachnospiraceae bacterium | reverse complement strand
TAGGACAAAAAATGGTGCTAAGAATTTTTATCATGTATCAAATAATTTTATAGACAAATTGTTTTCAATCAATGGAAAATATCAGGACATAGTTAGATTGCATAAGTTATTTTGATATTGACAATCGCATTAACAAGGGTTATAATTAAACCATCAGTAGGGATAGTGTGACTAAGACTTGCTGATATACAGAAATTTGTGAAGTGTGACTTCTTAGTTTTTGTACGCATGGGGTAAGGAAAGAAAAATTGGAGGATTAGTGTGACTATGAATCCAAAACAGTAGAAAGAGTTCGCAATTGATGAAAATTGGTTGCGAACTCTTTTGTTTGTTAATATTTCTTGAAAATCACAATCCATAAGGATAGCGGTCAATTAAAAAACAATAAGTTGCAATCTAAACATAGTATGGGTTTGGTTTGGTTAAAATAATAAGAAGGTCAATAAACCAACCAATTCCACATAAACCCAATGTAAACAAGTATAAAATTCCCATTCCAACCTTACCTTCATAAAATTTATGGACACCAAAGAAACCTACGAACAGGCATAGGAGAAAAGCAACCCATTTATCCTTTTTTCTGCCAGAAACACCAGGACGCGCTGGTGCTGATAATGTATCAGTAACAGATATCGTGGGAGAAGTGACTATATTAACATTTGAATTGTTTGTGTTTATATTTTCAAGTTGTTTTCCGCATTTTGGACAGATAACACAATCACTGTCAATCTGTTCACCACAAAATTTGCAATACTTTTTGTTACCGAGTGGTGTTCCGCAATGCGGGCAGGATGCTGCATGATCTGTTATTTCTTTTCCACAGTGTGGGCAATTGATAAGTGCCATAATTATTTCCTCTTTTCTTTGTATTTTAGGGTATTTGCTGTAAATCGTTCCGCTTACCTTTTTTGAGATTTATTTTATAAGGGCTAGGCATGATATAGGTTCCCCATTTTGTATAAAGTAACTCTGTCGATTCATCAATATGTACAGATGTTTGTGTGGTTGGTGGAAGTTCCTGTGAAAAAGTGTTTTGGGGTTCAGCAGGAATATCACCAGAACGCATCCGCAAACTGATTCGATATTGTTCCGCATCTGGAACATCAATAAACTCAACTGTCTTATCGAAATTATCTTTTATAACTTTTTTAATCTCATCTAAGGAAACATGGAAAAATTCTCTTCTATGGTTTACCATGTTGAGTTTTTGATCTTCAAAAGCACGGTGGAGTGCTGCTTCCAGTGCTGGTGCATCATCTGAGAATATCATTGCATGAACATCGAAATTAAATGGTACCGATGCATTTCCAAGTTCGTCAATACGATCTTGTGGATCTAAACGGCGAGTCATTCCTATTTTGTAAACATCTTTCCCAAAAGCACCAATATTGGAGATAACATATACATATCCAGCCTTCATATTAGCCTGTCTGTAATCAATATCATTGAGTGCAGTGTCAATGTCAGACAGATGTTCTTCAAGCTCAGCTTTCTTTTGTAGAAGATCTTTATTGTTTGGATCATTTTGGAGCTGTCGTTGGATTCTCTCATAAGCTGTTTGATAGTGGCTCTGCTCTTTTTCGATTTTACGTCGTTGTTCTTCCAATTCCTTTTCAAGCTTGGCCTGTTCGCGCAATTCAGCACGGGCTTGTTTCAAGGCTTCCTTTTCGTCTTGTTTTTTAATCTGATATTCCAGTGCAAGGTTTAATTCTTGTTTTTTTAAATCAAAGTAGTAGGGAGTGATGCAAATAGCTAACATTTTGCCTAATTTTTCAATTGCCCCTACAGAAGTCTCCATTTTTTTGAGTGACATTTCATAGTTATTATATTTTACATTTCGTACAATTTCATCACATTCACTGTTAAAAGCCCGTAATAACAGTTTTTGCATATCTGCTACCATTTTGCGCCCTTGTGATTGGCTGTTGTTGTATGTAAAATTCATGTTTCCAGTTGTAGCATTGCTGTTTTTAATGCAATTTTTTTGAAGTTCTCGAATATTGGAAAGTTTTTCCTTATATTCATCTGATGTTTCGAAGTCATATCTTGGTTGGTACAATCCAAATTCTTGAACGATGATATCCTCTTTAAAAGTAATTAATTGGGCTTTGCAGGCAGATAATTCCTGCTCCATTTGATTTAATGAATTTTGTTTTTCTGAAATGCTCGCATCTAACTGAGAACGAAGAGTCTCTAATTCACGAATCTTTGCCTGGAGTGTAATTGCATTTTGCATTTCTGGCGTTAAAGATTCTCGGAGAGCTTCGTTTTCAGCCTTAATTTTGGACGCGTTCATAATATCTCTTAGTCCCATAGGCGTATCTCCTTATTGTATTTTTTATGAAACATGTTATTAGTATAACCCTAATCAAAAGAAAAGAATAGTATTTTGTAAAAAAATGGTAAATAATTTGGCAATATGCAAGAAAGTATAAAAAAGTGACGGTTTGTATTTTGTTAGTATCTGACGAAATTTATCTGAAATACAAGATATGAAAAGATGGAGGTAGATTTTACACCTTGCAATATGATACCATATTGTCAGATGAAAGAAGGTTTTGGAATATTCATATGTTTGCTAGTAGCAGGAAATGGAAAGGAGTGGGGCGGATGACAGAAAGAGATTATATAAAGCAGATTAAAGAAATGGCAGAGTTACTAGGGAAAACAGATTTGAAGTTCCTTAAGCAGATATATACCATGATGCACCACTATATCAAAAAAAGAAGGAGTTAGCCTTCTTTTTTTATTTCAGATTTAATTTCTGATATCAACTTGTCTATAGTATCATTAATAACTTGTTTGGACTTATCATCAAGTTTACTGTAAGTTTTTAAAATACTTTTAATTAGGGTATATGTGGGATTTTCTGTTGATAGCAAGTCTTCTATGTATTCAGCCAGTTCATCTTCGTCCAGTCTTTCTGGCTGTTTAGGCTCTATTCCATCACGTAGCCATTCTTCACGATAACCAAATTCGCGGCAGATAGATTTGACCATCTGGTCTGTTACGTTTCGATTACCTAATTCTATTTTGCTTATTGCACCTTTACTAACTCCTATTTTTTCCCCAAATTTTTCAAGAGTAAGTTTTTCCGATTTTCTTATTTCTTTCACTCTATCATTTACCGTCATTTTATCACCCCCTAGATTAAACAATAGCACTTAAAAATTCATGTGTCAATAAAAAAAGTAGACAGGGGACACAAAAAAGTGTTGACAAAATGTCCATAGGACAATATAATGTAGACAAAGGACACGAGGGGAAATGAGGTGAGGAGGAATGCTAAATATGACATTACAGGATAAGAAAAATGAAATCAAACAAATTAACAAAAAACTTGCAGTTATGGGAAGCAAAGAACTGCTAATCGTCCATACGACAATTACAGCACTCTATAACAGGCAGCAGTTTGACGAATATGAGCAGTTGTTACAGCAGCCAACCAATGAGCTAGAGCTGGCAAGGAAATAGGGGGAGGTGAGGAAGATGGCTGATACACAGAAGAAAATGTTATGTCTTGTGGAGCTTGAAGTGGATATTGATGAAATTGAAAAAACATTGGAACGTTTAGAAAAAGCTAAAGATGAAATATATCAATGTTATTCTGAATTAAAAACATTAGGAGTAGTAAAGATTGCCCAAAAAGAAACGCCTGTCAGCAAGGAGCACTGACAGGATAAAACTTAGTTGTTTAATTGATTTACAAGCGTGGTCATTAAGTTTGCGGTTTCTTCAATGATTTTTTTGATATCTTTAATTGTTGCTAAATCAGAATAGACAACCAGCAGATTCATAATATTTATTAAGTTTGGGAAAGGATGTGAAGAATGAGAAAGAACCTAAAAGAAGCCCGCCAGAAGGCGGGCATGACACAACAGCAGATAGCAGAATACCTTGGAATAACACTAAGAAGCTATCAAAGGATAGAAAAAGGAGACTTTCTTGGAAGTATTTGCAATTGGGATGCACTGGAAGATTTATTTAAGGTTCATCAACGTGAATTGAGGCTAATGACAAAGGAGCCTCCAGAGGTAGTTGAAGAGACAGATTCATGTTAGAACCATTAAAAGTTATTTTTGAAAAAACTGCTGGCAAAAAATTTGCAAGCATGCTTTCTGTAAAAATTGATAAATCCCAGTCATCAGGGAATAAAACTACATTTTCCTTTATAAAAAGTAATATTTCGTTTCTGTGAATGAGTATCTCTTCCCAATTGGCAAATAATCCATTGCCTAAGAGACAATCTATGGGAAGATCAAAAAACTTTGATATGGAGACGACTGCAGACAATGGTGGTTCAATAGTACCATCTTCATACCGTTGGTAGGTACGTAAAGTGATACCAAGATGGTTTGCAATTGATTTTTGGGTTACCTTAGAACGTTTACGAATATTTTTTAAACGTATATTAAAATCCATATAAAAAACCTCCTAAAATATTGACAACGACGCAACGCGTCGTTATAATTGAAATTAATACGACGCACTACGTCGCAAAAGAAATAATATATTTCTATAATATCACAATTAGGAGGAAAAGCAAATGGTAGCAGAAAAAGTTCGAATGTTAGAACAGGAGAACGTATCACTTAAAGCACAGATAGCAGAATTACAGAACATATGCGGAATCAACGTCAGTAGTCCCAAGAACTGTGAATACTGTAAGAATTTTATCCAGCATTACATCAAGGTTGAGACAAGATACTCCCCGATCTACACAGGGCATTGTGTAGCAGGGAACAGGACTAAAACAAAAAAGATGGATGAGACGTGCAAGGCTTTTGTTAAGAGAGAATATGGTAAAAATTATATATAGCTATAGGCAGGGAAGTAGGAAAAGCAACAAATAGAATTTAGACAACCAGCAGATTCATAAAATTTATTAAGCTTGGGAAAGGATGTGAAATATGAAAGACATAGAATATGGAATCAAGGAAGTTAAAGTGTTTCATCACGGTAATGGCACATCAGTGGTCATAAGACCAGACCTACCGGAGGAAGAGTACCAAAGGAGACACAAAGAACTTGAACGGGCAGCGGCAAACGTACTTAAGTGTGTGGAACGCAACAGACAGGGAATTTTATAGCAGGTGGTATGCACGTGCCTCCTGCGCGGCACATATACCGAGTGTGCTGCACTCTCTCAAATTTTCTAATTTTAATGCACAGGCATGCAGGACATAATGTTCTGTGTGCCGCGCAGGGGGCATGTGGGACAAGCAGTGAGATAGTGAAAAGACAAGGCATTGTATAGGGTGTTTTTATTTTTTTAACTTTTTTCAGAGAAAGCATTGTACTATATTGCGCAAATACAAACTTGCAAGACCATTTATCCCACCTGCTAAAATTCAGTAAAATCAAGCTCTTAACAGCCCTTTGGAAACAGTATAAATATATTAAAGATAGGTGACACGGATGGCATACTGGAAAGATACATTTAATTGCGGTGATGCAATAGAGAATGAATTTAAGTATATGGGAAATTACGGTGCCAAGGGCGAGAAGAGGGCACCCCGCAAAAAAGCAACACCCGAACAGATGGCAAAACAGAATCTGTCGAACAAGATTAAGCGGGTGAGGAGGGAGATCATGCTGAACTTCCACCCGTGGGATCTGTGGATGACACTGAAATACCCCCGGGGGACACGCAAGACATCAAAGGAAGTCCTGAAAGATGTACAGGACTGGACAGGCAAATTACGTGACAGATATAAAAAGGCAGGGGAAGTACTGAAATGGATTCGCCGTATTGAGATCGGCAGGTATGGCGGCATACATGTACATATCCTGATCAACCGTCCACGGAGCATAAAAGATATTGACCTTGTCTGCAAGGAGCTGTGGGGGAGGGCAGGCATCAACTTCCAGAGCCTGAAAGAAGAAGGCGGCTATGAGCAGCTGGCAGCATATTTTTGTAAAAAAAGCAAGGGCGACAGTGAAATAGAAGGACAGTTAAGTTTTCTTCCCGAGGAGGACAGGAAAAGGTGCCTGAGCTATTCCACAAGCAAAAACCTGATACGTCCAGAGGATGTACTTACCAGAAAGAAGTATAGCCATTGGACGATGAGAAAGATCATCATGGAGGGACCAAAACCAAGGGAGGGTTACTATATTGACAAGAACAGTATTCGGACAGGCGTTAATCCGTTTACAGGTATGAGTTTCTTTTACTACACAGAGGTAAGGATAAAAAATAAGTGGGGAACGTCTAACGCTGATAAATGTGGATAAGTGCCACTGGAATAGGAGGGAAAAGACAAATGAAGGTAATAACAGTAAGCAATTACAAGGGAGGCTGTGCCAAAACAACAACGGCGGTAAACCTTGCCTATGATCTGGCAGCAGAGGAGAGCAAACGCGTGCTGCTGATCGACGCTGACCCGCAGGGCAATGCAAGCTATATTTTGTGGCGTTATAACCCAAACGCAAATACGCTGTGCAAATTATATGATGGAAGACCACTAAAGAGCCTGATAAGGCGTAGTAAATACAAAGGTCTTGATATAGTTCCAGCGATCACAGAATTGGAAAAGGTTAATCAGGTATCTGGAGGATTGAATCCGAATGAGTTACGCAGGCAGATTGATGGTATTTCAGACAGATATGATTATGTGGTCATAGACTGCCAGCCTACAATGCAGTTTTTAACAATCAGCGCACTGTATGCTGCAGACCTGGTCATAGTTCCATTTAAGGCAGCAGGATTTAATATAAACGGATTGGAGCTTATGCAGGATTATCTGGAAAATGCAGCAAAGAAGAGGGAGTATGCGGAAGGGCTTAGTTATGCCTGTCTCCTGACAATGTTCAACGGCCGGACAAAAAGCCTGAACAGGGTTATGGATTTGATAGAACAGGATTCATATACCATTTTTGACACAATGATAAGCTTTTCTGCAATATGTGAAAGCGCCGAGGACAAGAAAGTCAGGAAGCCATTATTAAAGCATAGGAGAAACAGTAAAGTGGCTGCAGATTACCTTGAACTGACCAAAGAAGTACTGCAGGAGATTGGAGAGTGATAACATGGGAAGCCTGAGTAAACTAATAAAGGAAAAGGGTGGGGAGTTCGGAGGGGTAAAAACTGGACAGATAAGGGTACAGCAGATACATTACACAAAACTGAAAGAATCCGGTCTGAATTTTTACACCAGAAGCGAGGACGAAGTAGAGGAACTTGCAGATACCATGCTCATTGCAGGCGGAATACTGCAGCCGCTCATCGTCAGGAAGACCGACATGAGCGAGTATGAGATATTAGCCGGGCATAAGCGGAAACGTGCCAGTGTTTATAATGTGAATCGCGGGTATAAGGAATATGAGTTTCTGCCCTGCATCGTGATCGACATGAGTGGACTGATGGCAAAAAAGATATCCGAGAGGATACTTGCAGGGCAGGGTGACGTTGAAGATGATAAGCTGCTTGATATGATTGCTGAATACATAGTGATCTGCACAAATAGTACTACGAGCGAAAGCAGCGACTATGAAAAAATGATGCAGGCAGTAAAACTGTCGAAAATCCTTCCGGTGATGCTGGATAATGAAGATCTGAAGGGGCGTGCCCTGAGGGCGGAGATCGCAAAGGAAATGAAGTATGGTGACGGACAAATCGGAAGGTATCTGAGTATCTATAACAATCTGATACCGGAAGCCATGGAACGTTTTAAGGATGGAAAGATTAATTTTTCAATTGCATGCAGTCTGTCAGGTTTTGACAGGAACCAGCAGCAGGAGATATTAAAAAGACAGCAGGTAACAGCGGCAGATATTAAGGCTTTGAAACAGGACAAAAATACAGAAGCCGTGTCCAACTTGGACACCGAAAAAGTGGTCAGTACAGAATCGCTGGGGCAGAAAGGGGATGCAGAAACCGTGTCCAACTTGGACACCGATAACATGGATCCAAAGACAGCAGAGTCCATAACTGATGATGGGTATGAGAAAATAGAGGGCACAAAAGAAGGTATGTATCATGCATTTCAGCTGGTCTTTGATGACGAGAAATCCGGTTTTCCACAGGAAGTGAAGGAAGAACTCTTAAGCCACATGGAAAAATTGGGAGGGCATGTATCTGTACTGACAGATATTTTTGATAAGGCATTACCGTTCGAGAATGATCATATAAAGATTGAGAACATTTGCGGATATACAATATATTTCAAGGATACGCATAAGAAAATACGCACTGCGCTGTGGCCGTTCTGGAGTGCCTTTATAAGCAAATATCATTATCATGAAGAGCTGCCGTCTTCTCCATCTTCAACAGCAGAAGGAGAAGATTTTAAACAGGCTGTTGAAGATGGAGAAGAAAAAAGACTGGCAGCAGCGGTAGGCAAAGAAAATAAAGAAACTGCTGCCAGTGAAAGAACAGAAACTGTACAACCATACAGCATAGGTTATACACCGGAAGAGGTCAGGCAGATCTATGATGAACAGGTTGAAAGAATACGCCATATCGAGACAATAAGGAAATCTGGAGATCTGACAAAAGGGGATAAACAGCAGTATAAGAAAGCCAAAATAATCCGGGACGGAATGACATACATACTGGAAGCGTTTAAGGAGGGAACCATATGCTAAGGGACATCGTAGGGGATTGGAAAAAGCAGGGTGGGGAATGTGAGACTGTTACAGTTTACTGTCCGTACTGCCATCAGGGAATGGCAGCGGAAGCCACCCTTGATATTGTAAGAACGAAGAACTTTTAAAGGAACTTGCCATAGAAACATGCCAGTGTCCTGAAGCGCAATATGAAGCCAAAAGGCAGCAGAGGGTTGAGAGTGTCAATGAGAAAGCAAACGCGCTGCTTGGAGTAGAATCTGATACGCCAGTAGATGATGAAATACTTGACCTGATCAAGGCAATGTCAATACATATCTGTTATGGAAAGATAAAGAAAATGAGTATCCAGATCAGCCAGACAGCTAAAATATGCATCAGTATGGATACCAACGGTCTGCTGGATATCAAAAAGGAAATCAAGAACATATCCCGTCAGAAGATTTAAGGGAGGAAGTCACATGAATGCCAGCGACGTGATCAGGAACCTGACTGAAATGATGATGACAGCCGACAATGAAAAAGATTTCGTGACATTGAATGAGGCTTTAAAACTTGTTGCGAAAAAAGAACAATATAAAATATCAGTACCATGCAATATTGGTGACAGGCTGTATTCAATCATAGGCGAAAAAGTAGGTGTTTATGTAATAACTGGATTTCGGATCGAAAAAGACAAAATATACATGGAATCACAGGAAAGTATGCTGTTCCCGGAAGATAAGATCGGAACCTATTATTTTTTGTCGCACGATCTGGCAGAAAGAGAATTTGATAAAAAATGGAGGGGCAAAATTGATAGAAACAACGGCAAAAGAACTGTTAAATGACCAGAAAAAGCGATTCTTCCGCTTAAAACAAAAAGAGCAGGATAACAGCACGACAGAGGATGCGAAAACAAATTTCCACCGCAAGCCATATATGGGAATGTACGGAAAACAGAATCAGTATGGTAATAATCCGGAAGGGAGATAACATGACGAATTTTGAGTACATGAAACAGAAAATAGTTAACAATGTGATGGGACTGGACGAGATGGAGCTGCTTCGGCTGGCAGAGGATACCGAAATGTCTGTAAGTGGAGCAGAGGGAATATTTAATTGTATGATTTGCGAGGAAGAGTATGGAGAATGTGGGACATGCTCCTGTACCAGTGAGTATAACAGGAAATATCTTGAATGGTGTAAGAAAGAGAGGAAGAACAAATTATGAAAAGGCTGATAGGGGCATTATATGGAATCTTATTAGAAAAACCATTAAACAGTCTGTATAACTGGAAATGCAGATTTGAAAAAGAATATCTGCGGTATTGCAGGACTGGATGTAAGGATTGCTACAAATGGAACGCATACTGCAGAAGCGAGAATGAGGGTACACCATATAAGAAGTTTAGAAAGAAATATCATAGAGGTTGCGAGTAAAATAACGATTTGAGAAAGGAGAGCAAATTGAGCGATGTGAGAAACCAGAAAGTAAGGATCTGGTGAATAGCTAAATGATTATTTAAGGCAGCGATTGACAGAAATGAAAAAGCAGTTTGAGGAAATGTAGAACAAATAAGGATTTAAAGAATTGTGGGGTGAGAAGTTTGGAGAAGAGTATAAAATCATTCACCATTCCTTATGAGGCATGGTACAAAAATGTGCTTTCGGAAAAGCCACATATATACATAGGTCTTTATTATGAGAACGGTGGAACTGATGGAGAATTTAAGATTTCTTGGGAAGAGGCAGGAATTCAGCTACAAGCATTCAGTGATTCGTGGGACGTATTAAACAAAATGCCAGAATTAATTGAGCTTATGGCAAAAATCGACAAGGAAAAGATAGAGCCAACAGTTGCAGAATTTGCGGAAATGCTGAAAGGTATCGGATTTAAGGATATTACAGAGCGTGAGCGAATTTGAACATCAAATAAGGATTTGGAGGAAATGAAGACATGGGCGATAAAGTGAGATATTGTTACAGTTGGGACGGAGAGGATTATTT
>JAIEEY010000278.1 GCA_029067205.1 Lachnospiraceae bacterium | reverse complement strand
AAAATGCTCGCAGTTCTTATCGTTATTTTATAGGAACTGCGAGTTTTTGTATATCCGCTGTTTTATTTTGCGCTTACCCTATTTGTTTATTTGCCAAACTTTTTAAGAAGCTCTTTTATACACATACATTTCTCTATCTCATCCAACCCATCAAGAACCTGTACACTATCCGGAAGTCCTTGATAATACGCCCACTGTTCCTCCTTGTAATGGGTATAATCTACCGCATCCATATAGTCCTCTAAAAACTCCCTATCCTCTGCTTCACTGCATAATTCTTCAAAGACACCTACCTATGCTTCAAAACGTCATTCATGTTTGTTTCGCCTTCTTTGCTAGAAATAATATTGTATTTTATAGGCAGTATTATCAAGCCAGACATTTATTTTCACAAGATAATATCCTATCACTTCATCTTTAAAAAGTTGGTGATAGGATATTAAAATCTATTGGACTAAAGTAAGCAATTTCAAAACCTGATTAGTAATTTAGCAATCTGACTATTTTACAGATAAAAAAGATATAGGTTTTGTCTCAGATTATAAAGTTGTAGTTTTGACAGAGTTTTTTCATGTATTCTGTGAATACCTCTTAGGAGTGAAGAAAAAATAAGCAGCAATCTGTTGTTATAGCACAGACTGCTGCTTATTTTTTCTTGAACCGATAGCCACTTTGCATACAGTCTGTATTCAAAGTGGCGTATCCGGATTATCCTCTATTTTTTCTCTTATATGACGGATATGGCTCATAACAATGTTGTAATCACCAGAATACGGTTCCTGCCAGACAATATCATATATCTGTTCTTTACTGTATATTCTGCCGGGACTATTGGCTAATAGATATAAAATCTCAAACTCAATATAAGTAAGTCCAATGTCAATGTTATTTACCGCCACATTCCTTTTATTTGCATCAATTTCCAATGCTCCTATATGGAATAAAGTCGCTTTTCCAAGTATATCCGAACAATCATAATGGAAATCATCATGTATATTATGCAGTATTCTTTCGCAAGCATCTTCTTCGTTATCATCGAATGATAAAATAATAATCTTTCCCATTTACACCGCTTCTTTCTTATACTGTACCTCTCCAATCATCTCAAACCATACAATGCTATTACAATACATACATTTATTCCAATCACAATAATATGTTTTTTCCATGTCAGACTTAAATATCCAACAAATTCCCGGATAAAAGCATTTAGCGTAAAATACCATTTTGTTTTTGCACCAAAACCCACACATTTTATGCCCTGCCGCTTTGCCAGTATTAGTGCCCTGAGCATGTGATAAGCAGTTGTAACAACAATAATTTGCGGATTCTGTTTATTTATCAATTCCCTTGAAAATCGCAGGTTCTCCTCTGTGGACACAGATTTCTGTTCCAAAATGATTTTTTCCGCACTTACGCCTTTATCAATCGCATAATCTGCCATAGCTTTACTTTCTGGAATGTCCTCTCCTGAACCTTGTCCGCCAGACATGATCAGTACAGCATTTGGATTATAGCACAACAATTCTATTCCTTTTTCAATTCGTGCTGCAAGTAACGGCGTAACCCTGCTTCCAATAATTCCTGACCCCAGTACAATAATGTAATCTGCGTTTCTTTTCTTTTTTAAGTGAAGAAGATTGAGCACTGCGGAAAGTGAATACACTGCCAGCAACAATAATATATATACTGCTATGAAACTAATAATTTTATAGAGCGTTGTACCCAATGTATTCTTACCCAAATTTCCAATTACTGGAAAGAACACAAGATAGATACATAAAAGAACAGAAAACAATATCGACAATAAATTTGTCGGTTTTATTCCTTCATGTCTAATAACCCTTACTCCTTCTATAAAAAACACAAGAATCAGAATTGTTGGAAACAAAACAACACTCCCCACTGCCAAAATACACATAACAATCAGTATTCCAATCACTAAATCATGCGCTGCCAGCCATTCTGAACATTGGTATAAGACAAATAACAGAAATACCGACAGACATATCATCATAATCGAAAATGAAGCTCCGCTCCACAATGTTCTGGAATCATGCAGCATAATCCCCACAAATAGACAGACTGAAATAACAAATATAAGAAACGCAAACTGCCACACAACAGCCCCCTCATCCTTCAAAAAAAGTATTCTTCTGCTACACGACTGTTTTTCCTTTTTCCGTCGTGCAGCAGATTTTCATAATTTATTAGTATTATAATTCATTGATAGTTGCCGTAATCGGCATATTTCTGATCCGCTTTGCGGGTGCATATACCGCTAACGCAGCAGAAGCAATATCGAATACAAGAATAATAGCAATTAAAACAATCGGCAAACTCCACTGGCTTCCAAAATACCGTGTAACCAATTTCACATACAAAAAGCGGCTTAGAGCAATTCCTATACCACTGCCAACTATAAGCCCAGAGATAGCGTAAGTAAAGGCTTCCGCACCAATCATCCGGGTAAGCTGTTCCCCATCCATACCAACCGCCCTCATAGCTCCATACTGCTTTATCCGGGCAGTTACACTCATGGAAATGCTGTTGATAATATTAAACAGCGTAATCATGGCAATGATTGCCATAAAACTATACAGCAGAAATTTTACAGCCAGATAAGTATTGGCATTTTGCTGATTACTCTGACGCTGGTCAGTAAAAATAACATCGCTTTTCGTAAGACTGTTGATTTGTTTTACTGTTTCATCCGTAGCCTTGCTGCTTAATTGTATTCCAATCATACTGTAATTCTGCTCCCCTGTCAGCCGGGCAAAAGTTTCCTGTGAACAAATCACGCTATATTCGCTGGGATACAGCCCGCTGGATATGCCACATGCAACTTCAACCTCCTGTCCCGCTATCTGAATCGTGTCTCCAACTTTTATCGGATTATCTTTATTCAAAACAGTCATAACCTTATCGCTGTCCCCATAGATTTCTGACAAATCTCCCTGCACAAGGCTGTCCTTGGCACAATCAAGCATATACTGGCTATATGACGTTATATTTACATGGTCAATGTCCGGTCGTGAAGAATTAACTGAAACATTCTCCATGTAAGAACTGCCCCAAATATACTCTACACCTGTAATTCCGCTAATAGTGTTAGCCAAACTCTGATCCAGTACACGCTCATTTGCATAGCCAGTAAGGGTAATATCCGGCTGCCATGAACGCATTGTGGGGAGCAGCTCATGCGCAAAATCCAACCCTACTGAAATGCAAAGAAACAGTATAATGCTGAGTGAAAAACTGGCTGTCAACAAAAACCAGTTTTTCTTAGATGCTGTTGCATGGTGAATGCCCAATGTCCTTTCAACCTTTCTGATCTTCCGTTTTGTTACATGGCGTACAGAAAGTGCCGTATCCGCATTTCCGGAAACCGCTGCCATCGGAGAAACCTTAGATGCATGTTTCGCAGGTGACTGCGCCGCCAGCAGGACAGTTACAATTCCAACCATCGCCCCACTGATTAGTCCAACAGGGCTGAGGGCAAATACCGGCATAGCGGCAAATTCACCGCCAATCCCATAGCGGAGCAATGCACAAATGCCCCATTCGATTACAGTACCTATGATTAACCCAACAGGCACAGCCGTTTTGCACCAATTTAACGCTTCCAACCGTACATACCGGATAATCTGTTGGCGACTTGCACCAATACAGCGCATCATGCCAAAGAATTTTGTCCGCTGCGCCACATTGCTGTTCATACTGCCGGAAATCATCAATACACCAGCCAATAATACCAAAATAAACAAGACTGCCGCTATTCCGTAAATATTATGCATGGATTCATTGCTGCTTTGTCCGGCGAGCCCCATAATTGCCGTATTTTCCGAAATATCCTCCTCCGGCAAATAATACTGCTGTCTGATTTCCGCCATAATACCGGATGCCTTTGACACATCCTGAAACTGAATGTAACAGACTGGATTGATTGGGATATTGTTTTGTTCCATGATCGAAATATATGCATCCCGCATCATATAGACAGCAACCATATATGTCTGATCCCGATAATACGCTGCATCGTCTGAACCAAAACCGCATACCGTAAAATCCCTATTCCCCGAAGGTGTCTTTACTGTCACCAGATCGCCAATCTTTACATCTAACGCAAGTTTCGCATTGGAACTAAGCATAACGTCATTGTCACTCTGCGGCAGACAGCCTTCTTCAAGGGCATTCATAAGCTCTGCCAAATAAATACTGTCAGTACCATATAATGCAGCTTTTTTCTCTCCAATATAGTAAGGCTGCTCTGCATCTGCATTAAATATTTCCGACCAGCCGATAGCGGCAACATCCGGACGCCGGCTGATTTCTTCTGCTGTGTCCCGAGAGATATTTTCCAACTGGATATGCCAGTTTCCATGCTTCTGCTTAAGCTTCTCACTTTGATTCCGAATGAACATATCTGCCACACTGAAAATCGCAGTTACAAGCAATACGGAAATGATAATGCAGAAAATCGTCATACGGTTTTGCCGTTTCCGAACCTTCCCCGAAATAGTCACAAGGCTTAAATAACTTTTCATTCCCTGCACCTCCCTAAATCAGTAAGTTCTCCGTCTGATACCTGCAGGATACGGTCTGCCGTCTGCGCAATACTGCGGCTATGTGTAATCATAATGATTGTCTGCTCATATTTCTTTGACGCTTCTTTTAGTAGCGCAATCACTTCACTGGTATTCTGCGAATCTAAATTTCCCGTCGGCTCATCTGCAAGTATTAGAGCCGGGCGGCTAAACAAAGCACGACCAATCGCCACCCTCTGCTGCTGTCCGCCAGATAACTGGCTGGGCAGGTGATTCCGGCGTTCCTTCAAATTCAATATATCTAGTAAGTCCTCCAAATATTTTCTATTTGGCTTCTGGTAATCCAAAAGTACCGGAAAGATAATATTCTGCTCCACCGTCAGTTCGGGAACAAGGTTAAATGCCTGAAAGATAAATCCAATATTCCGGCGACGGAATACGGTAAGATGCTTCTCTTTCATGGAAAACGTATCTTTCCCATCAATCATCACTTTGCCGGAAGTAGGTACATCCAATGCGCCCAACATATTCAGCAGTGTGCTTTTGCCGGAACCGGATTCCCCTACTACCGCAACAAATTCTCCTTTCGGAACTGAAAAACTGACATTTTTCAACGCATGGACAGCGGTTTCCCCTGCCCCATAAGTTTTTGAAATTCCATTTACTTCCAATAAATTCATGCTATGCCTCCTGTTACTTTTTTGTTCTGATAAAGTCATGGGTGTTATCCCTCCTTCAACAAAGAAGTATAACACCCAATCCTTACTCTGATATTTCTCTAAACCGACAATTTTGTAATATTCTCCTCAAAAATGAACGAATTTCTTACAATTTTGTAATTTTTAATATATTTATAATAAAAGCACTTCCTTTTCCCAAAACACTGTCTACTTTAATATTACCGCCATGCAGTTCAACAACCGCCTTTGTCAGCGACAATCCAAGCCCAAGCCCCTGTGTATCTTTAGAAAAACGGCTGCGGTAAAAACGCTTAAAAATATGATAAATATCTTCGGAATGGATACCGCACCCATTATCTTTCACCACAATCTGTAACATATCTGATATCTGTTTCCATTTAACACAAATGCGCTTTCCTGCATCCGTATGGTCAAAGGCATTTTTTACAAGGTTGCTGACTGCTTCCATCATCCATTCACGGTCACAAAAAAGCATAATATCATCATCTCCGGAAAGGATAAGTTCTTTCTGCTCTTGTTTTGCACGATATGCAAAATGCTGTTCAATATCATGCATCATGTCAGATACATTCTCAAAATTTCTCTCTAGTATGATCGTTCCGGCATCCAATCTGGTAATTTTCAGCAGGTTCTGTACCAATGCTTCAATGCGGTCAAGCTCCTGCTCTGACAAAACAGTAAGCTCTTTTAAGTCCGGAAGATTCTCTGTTTCACTCTGTAAAATACCATTATAAATATTAAGAGCCGCAAGTGGCGTTTTCAACTGGTGTGAAATATCCGATATGGTGTTCTTCAGAAATTCCTTTGCCCGAAGTCCGCTCTCCGTTTGTGCGTTCAATACTGCCGCTAATGTATTAACCGAATGGAAAAGTTTATACATTTCACCCTCGTCATCACATTCAATACGGACATCCGTATTTCCTGTAAGGTAATCCTCTATTTCTGTCACTGCCGTTTCCATGATTTTATGCTGCTTATGAAAGTAACAAAAGCAGAGAAACAAAATCCCACATCCCATAAACAGAGAAAGAATAAAGAGTGCAAGCGGACTATTTTTATGAAATCTCCACAATATAATTTGTGACAGAATCGTATTGCAAAATAAAAATAGAGATACTCCTATAAACAGTGTCTTAATATCTTTGTTTGTAAATATTCTCATAAAGAAACCTCATTAAATAATATTCCATTTATATCCCATACGCCTTACGGTCAAAATCATTTGCGGATCGCTGGGATTGTCCTCAACTTTTGTCCGCAGTCTGCGGATATAGACATTCAGTGTGTTATTATCAATATAATTTCCTTCATTGTCCCACAGGTTTTCTAAAATCTGTTCTTTTGAAAGCACCATACCCGGATTTTTCATAAACAGACACAGCAGCTTATACTCCGCTACTGTCAAATCCAAAACCTCTCCATTTTTATAAACCTTTCCTTGCGTCAAAAGAATCTTTAAACCATTAGCATGAATTTCTGTATCTGTCTGTCCAAAATCGCCTGCACGTCTTAACAACGCATTGATCCGGGATAACAGCACCCCCAATTTAAAAGGTTTTGTAATATAGTCATCTCCGCCCATATCCAGTCCCATAATAATATTGACTTCCTCATCCGATGCCGTCAGAAAAATAATGGGTACTTTTGAAGTCTGGCGGACTTTTTCGCATATTTCAAAACCAGAACCATCAGGAAGCGTAACATCCAAAATCAAAAGGTCATATTTTCCATTACTCCAAGCTGCATCTGCCTCCCCTATAGTTCTTGCAATTTCCAACTCATATCCTTGTTTGTGCAAAGCAAAAGAAAGACCATTAATTAAACTCAAATCATCTTCTAACAACAATATTCTGCTCATATATAAATTCCTTTCCTAAATATCCCCTTTGACAACTTTACCAACATATATAAATAGTTATCAGCCAGCCTTTCTGTCAAGTCAACATCTATTATTAAAATCTTTCTCATCACTACTACTATCTTTTCGTTTGTCAATATTACCATCAACAAACTTTTCTTCTCTATAGGTTTTAAACCGAGCGTCCACAGGTTTTTCAGTATCTTTAGGTATAAGCCACACCCTGCTTAAATTTAACACTCCTTTAATTCGATCCTCTTTACAAAGTTTCTGCACTCGTCGTACAGATATACTCCAAAGTTCTGCGGCTTCCCTTGCAGTCATATATTCAAACATCTCTAACCTCCTCCAAAATAATAAACTAATTATAAACGTTTAAACGAATAATAGCAAGCATAAAAAAACAGGACATAGACGTTACTATGTCCTGCTATACAATAATCCTTATTCTGTCACCACAAATTTAAACCATCCAAATTCTTCATCTGTCATAGCCCGCAGCTTTCCGATTATCCTTTCCGATAATTCCATCATATCTGAATCATCAAGATACGATAAGGCATTTTGAATGTCCTCTATGACCTCGTTCCTGCCTTCTCCTGCAAATATGCAGATTAAATTGCTTTCTTCCACTGTAAACGTTGTATTCATGTTTTTACATCTCCCTCTGATTTTTCTTTTCATTTTCTTTTGTTTCATGGTCTTTGCCCTGACCGGAAACAAGAGCCTTTTTCTCTGCAAGGCGGGCTTTTAAGGAAGTCCTTGCCGCAGGACGTTCCTGCTTCTTTTTGTTTTCTTCCTTCTGTGCCTTTTCCCCTGCGCCGTTATTCAGCACATTATCCACCATGTTGTAATTCTGTTCTTCCATTTTCTCAATCTTGGCAAGGGGCTTGTATTCTGCCAGCTTTTCAAGCAGCTCCGCCGCCCTTTTTGTTTCTTCCAGGCCTGTTCCATCCGCAATCACGTCGGCAAGCCATGCCATAAGGTGGGAAGTATTGTCACGGCTGATGCTCTCCACAAGGTCAGATATGTTCTCCGTCATGTTCCGTGCATTGTCATGGTATGCGGCGGTATCATAGTCAAAAACGAAACGGTCAAACTCCACTGCAAGCTGTTCTGCAGGTGTCAGATCAGGCAGGCGCTTTTCCCATACCTTCGCTTCTAATTCATCTGTCATATTGCCGTCTATCTCCATTTCAGGAAGTTTTGTCATCAGTTCCGCTATCACTTCCATCGCCTGCGGGCTGTCCTTAATTTCGGGAATATATTCCAATATGTCAAGGTCAATCCGTTTTCCGGATAAAATATCAATTTCCACATCTTCAAACGCTTCGGCTCCCGGTGTATGGAGATTGATGCCGATTGCAGGAATCCCGTTCATGCGCTCCGGCGGTATCTGTTTCCAGATTGCAACCGCTTCATCAACGGTGGGGATATTCTCATAAAACTCGCCAAAATTGTGAAATTCGCCGCACTCCGCAACGGTCAATGTGACTTCCGGCACTGCCTGCTCCGGGTGTAAAGTTTCCCTAAGTCCTTTGTATTCAAAATTTTCTCCGTCAAATATGGTAATCTGGTCTGTTTCCTCATTAAACTCTAAGGAAAAGTCCAGCTTATTCCCCTGCTCGATATAAGCATGGTCTGCCGCTTCGATACGTTCCCCATATTTTCCCATTTCCACAAAAGGCTTGTCACATTCCGCATAGGCTTTGCACAGCCTCTCCGCATCAAGACCACTGGTATTCTTAAACCACCGTTCCTCATCATTCATGCGGATATTAAAGATGCTTACAGGCTCATTCTCCCTTGCCTCCCGCAGCCCTGCCAGATATTCCTCTGCCTGTGGGAGATAAGTTTCAAGAGTGCCTGTCCGTTGTGGTGTAATCGGATTGATGTCTACCTTTATGCCGCCGATATGAAGTCCGTTTTCGTTAAAAGTATCAAACAGAAAATCTTCACGCTCATTCGTGGACAGCTCCACCACCACATCAAGGTCAGAGCCTTCACGTTCCAATCCCCTGCATCTGCTCCCGGTCACTGCAGCATCCACAACCTCCGCATCAATGCCGTATTCCTCTAATTTTGCTTGGACATGGCATTTTACGGTTTCTTCAATCTCCGACGGGTTCATTTCGCTGATTTCATGGAACAGCTCATTTGTTTTTGCCTTAAAATCCGCCACTACATCACTCGGTGGCTCAATATGGTTCGCTTCTTCCACTTTTTCCATCAATCCATCATAATCAATCGGTATCAGTTCGTCATTGTCACGGATATTTCCCCTTGCGCCATTATCAAACGGATTTTCTTTCAAATCCTCCAAAATGTCGCTGAGAGCTTCCCGAATGCTGACATCAGGATTGTCATAAACACCGCCGTCTATCTCCTTGTAATCTGCGCCCATAATGGAATAGTCATAGCCGCCCTCTGTTTCCTGTATGCTGATATAGCGGTCTGCGATCCGAAAGGTAAGCTCCGTTTCTGTCAGCTTTTGGACATCATGTTCTCCTGTCAAGCAAGGACTAAAAAAAATTTACTTTTTCGGTTATTGAAAAAGTGCAGGCATAGCCCACACTTTTACGTTGTTCCTGTATTGGAAAAACCGCTTTCAAATTTCCAGTATATCTCTATCCTGATATTGGAATATACCTTCACCTTGTCAATCAGCTTTTCCTTGATCTCTTCTGTCAGTTCCATTTGTTCTGCATAACACATCAGCTGGCTGGCCTGCTCTCGCTCCTGCTGGGATCTTTCATTCTGTTCTTTCTGACTGCTTTGTAGTTCATCCAGCCGCTGTTCCAGCTTCTCCGCCTCAGTATCATATTCTTTCTTCTTTGCAAGAAAATCCTCCCTTGAAAGCTGGCCATCCATGTACTGTTCGTAGAGCGGCATCCATGTTTTCTTTAGGGCGGCAATAGTTTTTGTCAGTGACATTATCTCTCCATCTGCGGAATATGGGATTGTTTTATCACGTGCATTCTGTGACAGCTTTGATTCCTTTACAAACAGCTGTATCTGCTGTTTCAGGGCATCCATGACCGCACGGTCTGCCTCCTCACGTTTTATGGCCGCCCCGCGGCAGCTGCATTCCTTAACCAGATATCTCTGGCCGCACTGGATAATGCCCCTCCCAGCATTCTGCAGTTTTCTCCCGCAATAACCACAGTGATAAATATTCTTTCCTTTTCTCCCACTTTGTTTGAACATAGTTTGCTTGATTACGGAGTTTGCTTTCAGGTACAGCTCATATGACACGAGCGGTTCATGTGTATTCTCAACCCTCACCCATTCCGACGGGGCCGTCCTGACACGTTTTCCCCCTACCATGAAAGAAGATGTTTTTAACGAGACCATCGTTCCCGTGTACCGCTCGTCCCTGATCATACGGCGTATCTTTTCGGCTGTCCAGTGGCACTCCACCCCGTATATGCCCCATTCCTGCCGGTAACCCTGCATATTCTGGGTTTCTGACGGGGATGGTATCCCTTTTTCATTCAGCAGCTGTGCAATTTTTAAGGGCGACATGCCGGATGCTGCCAGACTAAA
>JAIEEY010000277.1 GCA_029067205.1 Lachnospiraceae bacterium | reverse complement strand
GTTCCATTAAGAAAAATGGGGTTTACGAGGAAATCACAGGTATTCTTAACAGTGCCGGTAAGAGCATTACCGAGTTTACAGGCATTATGCCCAATCCCACTTATGCAAAAGTGCAGGAAGGCGCGGCTCTGGTAAAGGAAAACAAGATTGACCTGATCGTTGCGGTGGGAGGCGGCTCTGTGATCGACTGCTGTAAGATTGTTTCCGCCCAGGCAAAGCTCACACAGGATATCTGGGAAATGGAATTCACCGAGCATAAGTATCCTTCGGAGTATGTCCCCATGATTGCTGTTGTAACAGCTTCCGGTACAGGGGCGGAACAGAATAACGGTGCGGTGATCACGCATGAGGAAAGAAAAATTAAAGCTGGTGTGCTGGGTGCATACGCTGACGCAGCATTCCTCGACCCCTCTTATACGCTTTCCCTGCCGATGATGCAGGTAATGTCAGGGGCTTTTGACACACTGAGCCACAGCATGGAGACCTACTTTGGCAGCCCGGAAGACAATAACCTGTCAGATGATATTTGTGAGGCGGTTATGAGGAGCGTGATCCGCAATATGCGGCTCGTGAAAAACAACCCGGAAAATCTGGATGCCCGCAGTGAACTGGAATGGGCGTCTGCCATGGCGGAGAACGGTATTCTGAAAATCGGTAAGACATCTTCTTTCCAGGCACACCAGATCGAGCACCAGCTTGGCGCTTACACAGACTGTAACCATGGACAGGGTCTGGCAGTGATCCATCCGGTTTTGTACCGCAGGCTTTGTGAAGGGGCGCCTGCTAAATTTGCCCGCTTTGCGGTCAATGTTTTTGGTGTATGTGCAGAGGGTAAGACGGAAACGGAAACTGCACTGGAAGGCGTTGCGTGTCTGGCTGCATTTATCAGGGAAATGGGTCTCCCGACTACCTTTGCTCAGATGGGTCTTGGAGAAGATACGGATTATCGTAGCGTGGCGGATTCATCCAATATCATTACAAACGGTTGTTTCAATCCCCTGACCCATGATGATATTTATGAAATCCTGATGGAATGCAGGGCATAATGAATACAAACTCTATATACATTATTGTTATATATACATTCAGGAAAGGCACTCACAAAAGGGTGCCTTTTGTGCTGTGTCATTATAACAACTGCAGTATCATTTTTCCATTAGCTTTTCTTATCTATAACATTCGGAATCGAAATTGATGAAAAGCCCAGGACTGATTAAAATGATAAGTATAAAGCAGCAGCTCCCAAATAGGTACGGGAAAACAGGCAGAAAGAGCGGTTTGCTGAGTGGAGGGATGATATGAAACGCAGAAAATTAGGGAAAGCAGGTTTAGAGGTTTCAGCCATCGGCCTTGGCTGTATGGGGATGAGCCAGAGTTATCCGCCGTTCCCGGAGAAAGAAGAGATGGTGCGGTTTATCCATCAGGCAGTGGATATGGGGCAGAATTTTTTTGACACCTCAGAGCTGTATGGAATTTACAGAAACGAAGAACTGCTGGGTGAGGCATTGGAATCCTGTAGGAATAAGGCAGTCATTGCTACAAAGTTTGGCTGGGACATACAAAACGGAAAGGTCTGTGGGCTGGACAGCCGGCCGGAGACCATACGGAGGGCGGTGGAGGGTTCCCTTAAAAGGCTCCGCACCGACCATATTGATCTGTATTACCAGCACCGGGTCGATCCGGAGGTTCCCATTGAGGAAGTGGCGGGAACCATGAGCGAGCTGGCACAAGAAGGAAAGATCCTGTGCTGGGGGCTTTCGGAGGCAGGCACCGCCACGATCCGCAGGGCTGACGCAGTATTTCCGGTAACAGCCCTGCAGAGCGAATATTCCATGTGGTACAGGGAACCGGAAAAAGATGTGCTGCCTGTGCTGGAAGAACTCGGGATTGGCTTTGTACCGTTCAGCCCCTTGGGTAAAGGTTTCCTGACAGGAGCGCTGACAAAGGATATGACATTTGCGGATAACGATATCCGCCATACCATCCCCCGGTTTAACAGGGCTGAGCATATGGCGGCAAGCCAGGCGCTTGTGGAAGCGGTTATACAGTTTGCCGATGAAAAAGAACTTGCTCCGGCACAGGTGGCGCTTGCCTGGCTTCTCCATCAGAGGCCATGGATTGTGCCGATACCCGGAACCAAAAGGATGGAGTATCTGCAGGAAAATATGAGCGCAGCTTATGTGGAATTATCCGAAGCGGACTGGGAAGAATTGGAGGAAATCCTGAACCGGCATCCGGTATCCGGCGAGCGGTATGCCCCGGATATGCTGCGGATGACAGGCAGATAAGATAACGTAAATGATCAAAATAGCATGGAGGAAATATGAAGGAGAGTATCCTGTCAGCAGAAAACTTAAGCAAGGTATTTAAGGTGCAGGAGAAAGAAAGCACCGTTTTAGACCAGATCAGTGTGGAAATCTATAAGAACGATTTCACAGTTATCATGGGCCCTTCCGGTGCCGGAAAATCAACACTGCTCTATGCGCTCAGCGGCATGGACAGCATCTCCGGCGGGAGTGTACGGATATTTGGAAAGACAAAAGAACTTCACCGTATGTCGGAAAAAGAAATGGCACAAATACGCTCTGAGCGGTTTGGTTTTGTGTTCCAGCAGATGAACCTAGTGAGCAACCTGACCATTGAAGAAAATGTACTTGTGGCAGGATATAACAAAAGGGAGAAGAAACCGTCTGACATGAAAGTAAGGGTAGACAGTCTCTTGCGGCAATTGGCCATCGAACAGATCCGTGACCAGCTGCCGGGGCAGGTTTCCGGTGGGGAGGCGCAGAGGGCAGCCATCGCAAGGGCACTGGTCAATGAACCGGATATCCTGTTTGCGGATGAACCTACTGGTTCCCTTAACCGGGCCAACACGATGAACATCCTGGATATATTAAATGATGTGCACGCAAACGGGCAGAGCATCCTCATGGTTACCCATGATATGAAAGCGGCTGTCCGGGGGAACCGCATTTTATATCTTTCGGATGGAAAGATCACAGGAGAGCTTAAACTCCCGGAATACCGGAAGCAGGATGAAACGCTGCGTGAGGAGAAGGTCAGTGCGTGGCTGAAAGGCTTGGAATGGTGAGGAAGTATGGCATTAAAAATACGGCTGTTGGCAGATCTGAAAAGACAAAAAGGAAGTGTGATCGGAATTTTCCTGCTGGTATTTTTTGCGGCGGTTTCATTGACGGTTGCTGTCACGGTTTTTTATAATTCCGGTACTTATATTGAGCAGGAAATGGAACGGGTCGGGTATGGGACATTTACTGCGTGGGTCAGCGGATATACGGATATAGCAGATATCCAAAGTGAGATACAAAAGCAGGATATGGTAGGCCGTGTTGATGTGCAGCCCCTTATATTTTCGGGATATTCCATCAACGGAATGCGTTCAGACAATGAGGGGCAGCTGATTCCCCATGACCCGGCGCAGTATGGCTATCATTTTTTTGCAGATAGTCTGGATGCATATACCGATATCCGGACAATAGAGCCAGGTGAGATTTATCTGTCCCCGTCCATGTCAGAAAATTTTGGCGCATCCATTGGGGATGAGATCCAGTTTATGCTTGGACGGAACGGGGCAAAACAGGTTTTTACGGTGGCGGGGTTTTTTGAAGATCCGTTTATGGGAAGTTCCATGATTGATATGAAAAGCTTCCTGATCAGCAGGGAGGACTATGAAAAAACGCTCCAGATCCTGAATACAGTTTCAGAATTCAACCGGATCGGCAGGGCCGGGGCAATGCTCCATATCCATGCGGAAAACCAGGATGGACTGAGTATGACCGAACTGAACTGGGCATTGAACAGTGCCACAAGGCTCGGCACTTATTCGGAAATGGTATATTCATGGGAAACCATTCACGGCTTTATGCTGGTGTTACAGAATATTGAGACAGGATTTTTAACCGGGTTTTCGGTGCTGCTTCTGGCAGTAATTCTGATCGTCATCCAGAACAGCATCCGTAACGCAATGGTACAGGAATACAAAGATATCGGGATTCTGAAAACAATCGGATGTACATCGTCCGGCATATGGACGGGCAAGATTTTGGAATACTGTCTGCCGGTCTTTCTGGGGATCGTTGCAGGGATTCTGGCAGCGCTTCCTATCCTGGAGGCAGTGAAGGGGCTGACAGTTACATCCACAGGAATGCTTATCCCGCTGGGGCTGCCATTTGGGGTGCTGCTCATCCTTTTTCTGGTTCTTATGGGCTTTTTGGTGTTTTATGTGGCCCTGCAGGCGAGAGAGGTCACAGAGATAAGACCCATCCAGGCAATCCTTGGGCGGATGGACGAGATGCCGGGGAAAGTGAGGAGAAATAAAATTTATCCGGGGAGTGTCGGCCTGTCGCTTGCCTTAAGGCAGCTGCTGACCGGATGGAAGCGGTATATGGGAGTGTTCCTGGTCATGATGATACTCACTGTCTTTTTGTCTGTTGTAGATAAAATGAACGATTGGGTCGGACGGGACGGTGAAGGGCTTATGAATGCGTTTTCCGTCGCGGAACATGACCTGGGAGTACAGCCCATGAGTTCCGATGTGGATATGCAGGAGGTCGCAGCACTGATCGGCAGCTATAGTGCGGTTACGGATACCTACAGGCTTGCAATGCGAAGCGGCACGGTAAACGGAACAGACCTTACCGTCAATGTCCTGGATGAGCCGGGGTGGTTCCATGTGATAAAGGGAAGAACTGCGGCAGATGGGGAAGATGTCCTGGTGACGGAAACGGTGGCACAGGATTTAGGCCTGGATATCGGGGATGAGGTGACCATATCCTCCGGCGGCGGAACAGCAGTTTATACAGTAAGAGGAATCTATGAATGTGCAAATGAGATGGGGGCAAATGTGGGAATGAGCATAGAAGGCTATGCAAGGATCGCGGACACAGGAGCCAGTATCTGGTGCACCCACTATATTCTGGAGGACAGCACAAAGAAAGATGTGATCATGGAGGAGCTGCTGGCGCGGTACCGTGTCAGTGCAGACATCCATACCAACAGCTGGTCCGGGCTGGACGGGATAGTGCGTACTTTGCATATACTGATCTTCTTTATGTATGGCATTGCCTTATTCATCATTGGGATTGTTATTGTCCTGTCAGGAAGTAAGGTCCTGGGATTTGAACAGAAGAACCTTGCCATTTATAAAAGCGTTGGCTATACATCAGGGGCTTTACGGATATCGTTTGGAATCCGGTATGGGATGGTGGCAGCGGCGGGCACTGTGCTTGGGACTGTGATAAGTGTGCTTGCCGCAGACAGCTTACTGTCCGCGCTGCTTGGAAACTTTGGGATTGGCGCTGTCCGTGTGGCGGTGCGGGCCGGCCGGATGGCATGGATTGCAGGGATCAACATATTATTTGTATTCTTGTTTGCCATTCTTTCCTCCGGGAAAATCAGGCATATTTCGGTAAAAGAACTGTTACAGAAGGAATAAACAGGAGGATGGTTATGGGATATGGAAGATTATTGTGGAATCTTTTCAGGCTGAGGCGGAATGCCGGGAAAAGCAGAAAACAGGTAGAAAAGCTGCAGCAGAAAAAATTGAGGGATATGATCCGTTATGTCTTTGAAAACTCGGAATATTACCACCGGATATACAGCAAGGCGGGAGTGACAGGGGACAACATAGAATCCTTTCCCGTTGAAAAGCTCCCGCCTGTGGATAAGAAGATATTGATTGAAAATTATGAGGAGATTGTATGCAGAGAGAGGCTGAACCAGGAAGAATTGGCTGAATTTGCTGCCGCCAGCGAGGATATGAAAAAGACATATCATGGAGACTATCATTTGGTGCATTCCTCTGGAAGCACCGGGAAACCAAGATTTTATGTATATGACGATGACGCATGGAACCAGATGCTGGTAGGAATCATCAGAGGGGCGCTGTGGAATATGTCGTTCTTCCAGGTCATGAAACTGCTGCTGTGCAGGCCGCGAATGCTCTATATAGCAGCCACGGACGGCAGATATGGCGGTGTGATGGCTGTGGGGGATGGAATAGACGGGCTGAAAGCCAGACAGCTCCATCTGGATATCAATGATTCCTTACAGGAATGGTGCAATGCTATTCAGAAGTTTAAGCCCAATATTGTGATTGGATATCCTTCCGCCCTTAAAATCCTTGCGGGACTGGTGGAACAGGGAAAGATGGATGCTAAGTTTTCAAGGATCATTACCTGTGGCGAACCACTGTCACAAGGTCTGCGGACATATCTTGAGACCGTGTTCGGGATAAATATTGTAAATTTTTACGGAGCCAGTGAGTCCCTGGCGCTGGGGGTGGAAACAGATTCGGCAGAAGGAATGGTCCTATTTGACGATCTGAACTATATAGAGGTTATAGACGGGCAGATGTATGTAACCTGTTTGTATAATAAGGTACAGCCGCTGATCCGGTATCGGCTAAGCGACCGATTATCTTTGAAAGAAGATGTTTCCGCTGCCGCAGGAAACTGTCATTTTACAAGGGCTTTCTCCATCCTTGGGCGGGATGAGGATATGATGTGGTTTGAAGACCAGAATGGGAACCATGAATTCCTGCATCCGCTGGCAATTGAAGGGATTTGTATCGAAGGAATTATTGATTATCAGTTCAGGCAGACAGCGAAAGATGCGTTTGAATTGTCAGTGGAAACAGAAGAAAACGCAGATTTGGAGAAAGTAGGAAGGGAACTGCCTGAACTGATAGATTCCATACTGGAAAAGAAACTAAAATTTGTCCGTTACCGAATCCGGTATGTAGAGCAAATAAAACCGAATCCAAAAACGGGGAAAAAACCATTAATTCTTGCAGGCATTATTGCAAATCTGCTGTCTGCGTGAACAATAAAAAGAAAATAAGATGCAAAAACAACATAACAGGAGGAAAAATCTATGAAAAAAAGAAGTGTAAGAAATCTGATTGGCTGTCTTATGGTGGCAGGAGTCATTTTATCCGGCTGTGGAAGCAATGCCACAGAACAGGGAACGGACACAGTAGCACCGGAAAGCGTTACAACACCAGGGATAGAGAACACAGCCGCGCCCTCATCAGCGCAGGATGTGTCAGACCAGAATGCATCAGGTCAGAATGTATTAGATCAGGCTGCCGGAAACGATCCCACAGAAAGTTCTGGTACAGAAGATATGATCATGGAGATACAGCTTGGGTATAATGGGAAAACCGTATACAGAGTGCAGCTTTATGATAATGTGACCGCACAGGAACTGTACAGGGATATCGGTACAACCCACTACAATCTCCCAATCTATCATTATGATGATTTTGAGCAGGCAGATGTTATCCAATACTATGACCTGCCATCGAGATACCACTATACAGTTGAAGATGCCCAGGAGGTAGGGGAAGTAAAAGCAGGTGAGTTGTACTATTCCGACCCCAACCGTATTATTCTGGTTTACCGTGATACGATCCTGGAGGGAGAATATGTAGCAATTGGCACGGTTGAGATTGATGATCCGGAAAATTTCGCAAAAGAGATGGAAGACAGTGAGGTGCTTGATTACTGGGATTGTAAGGTAATTCCCGTACATCGTCTTGGTGTCGAGTTTTCCCGTTAAAAGTGCCGCTTTGTGGTATAAATCAAAAATGAAACCGGCGGATAGATATGAAACGAGAGAATATAAAAAGGTTAGGAATGTTTGCGATGCTTGTATGCCTGCTTACCGGTTGTACCGGTGGGCAGGAACGGCAGGATAGTCTTGTATCTCAGGAGACGCTGCGGGGAGAGGTACAGGAAATGTTTCCGGAGGGGCAGCAGGAAAAGATTTCGGAGGAACAGCAGAAAAAAATGCAGGGGGAAAGTATCGTCGGCAATGCCAAAATAATAACCCCTCAGACAGCTGTAACGAAAATAGAAGACGGTCTTTCTATTGTGCAGTTTGAAGGAGATGATGGGTTCTCATTATTTCTTGAAAACGGAGGGGCATCCTCTGACGCAGGTGTCATGGAATATCTGACAGGGAGCATGATTGATGGTGCGGGCGGCATAAAGATGGAGGGGAATCCCTTTGGATGCAGTACCATTTCGGCAATGAATGAAAATGGTGAATTTCTGTTTGGAAGAAATTTTGACTGGTATCATTGTGATGCGCTTATCGTTGTTTCTTATCCGGAGGATGCCTATGCTTCAATTTCTTCTGTCAATACCAACTTTATTACACAGGGTGCGGGAATGGGAGCTGCGTTGTCAGGCAATGACAGTATTTTGGCAGTTGCCGCACTGTACGCTCCGTTGGATGGTATGAACGAACAGGGCTTATGTGTCTCGGTCAATATGATAGAAGATTCTGACACGATTGAACAGAATACGGGAAAACCTGATATCACTACAACTACAGCAGTACGGCTGATCCTGAACAATGCTGCGGATGTGGATGAAGCAGTAAGTCTTTTGGAAGCATATGACCTGCATGCATCCTTTGGATATATGGTACATTTTGCCCTGTCAGATGCAAAGGGAAACCATATTGCAGTGGAATATGTAGACAATGAAATGGTGGTCATACAGACGCCGGTTGTCACAAATTTTTATCTGGCGGACGGTGAGAAGCATGGCATAGGAACAAGCCAGTCCCATGAAAGATATGGGCTTCTCATGGAAATATTAGAAGGACAGGAAACACTGTCTGAGGATGATGTAAAGGATGCACTGGAGTGTGTCAGTAAACACAATTACAATGACGGAGAAACTACGGAATGGAGCATCATCTATAATCAGACCGCCAAAGAAGCCGTCTATTTTCATAGGGAAGATTACACGCAGGCGTATCGGATTCAGATGGAAAGAGGTGAGTAACATGCCATTTGAACTGATTGGGAAAGGATTACTGACAGGGCTTATTTTCGGCGTTCCCGCTGGTGCCATTGGTGCGCTTACCATTCAGAGAACATTGGAAAAGGGATTCCTTTATGGGTTTCTTACCGGCCTTGGATCTTCGGCCGCAGATATTCTTTATGCAATGATAGGGCTGCTGGGAATTACCATGATAACAGACTTTTTGAACAGGTATGAAAAAGTATGCAGTGCCTGCGGTGCGGTACTGATTGCGGTTTATGGTGTTATGATCTGCAGGAGAAAGGCGGGAATGAACCAGAACGGAACTATAAAGGGAACAACATACATGTCAGGTTTTCTATCCGCATTTGCAATCGCTATTATGAATCCGGCTACTATCCTGTCATTTTTGGTTGCGTTTGAAACAGTCGGTTTGATTGGCGAATATTCCATAAGGGAAGGATTACAGATTGTATCAGGAATCCTGCTTGGTACAGGGACTTGGTGGGCAGTATTAAGCGGCGTAGTGTATAAGTTTAAATCCAAAGTCACAGATAAAATTTATGTACGAATGAATCTATTATTGGGATGTCTGTTGATTGGATTTGCAGCTATTGTATTTATCAGGACTTGTGTGGTATAGCTGCAGAGCTTTTAAGGGTTGTGTTGTTAATGAATGCTGAATATAAGAGGAGGATCATTATGGAATTTATACATCAAACTTATGACGAAGAACGGGCTTTGTATGGCATTAACGGGGCAAAAATTGCAGACTGCACCTTTGATGGTCCTGCGGATGGAGAATCTGCCTTGAAGGAGACATCCGATATTACTGTGGAGCGCTGTTATTTTAATCTGCGTTATCCGTTCTGGCATACAAAAGGTGCGGTAATCCGCGATATAACAATGACAGAAGGCTGTCGGGCTGCTTTGTGGTATGATGAAAATGTTATGCTGAAAGACTGCCGGATGCATGGCATTAAAGCCTTGAGGGAATGCCATGGGGAGATTGTTTTAGACAACTGTGAAATTCATTCCCCTGAATTTTCATGGCGGTGCAGTGACATGCAGATCAGGGACTGTCATTTGGAGTCGGAGTATCCGTTCTTTGAGTGCAGGGATATGGTAATCAACAATCTGGCTATGGCCGGTAAGTACTCTTTCCAGTATGTCGTAAATGCAGTGATACGCAGGTCCCATCTTGATACAAAGGATGCTTTCTGGCACAGCAGAAATGTCACGGTTGAGGATTCAGTTGTACGTGGAGAGTATCTGGGTTGGTATTCGGAAAACTTAAAGCTTATCCGTTGCCATATTATTGGAACACAGCCGCTCTGCTATTGTAAGGGGCTTGTTTTAGAAGACTGTACGATGGAACAGACTGATCTGGCATTTGAGAACAGTGAGGTTCATGCAGTAGTGTCCGGTGGAGTTGACAGTATAAAGAATCCGCTTTGCGGCGAAATACGTGCAGATTCTATTGGTGAATTGATTTTGGACGAGGACAGGATCAATCCTGCAGATACCAAAATTATTTGTGGAATGCCTGCGAAAAAAACAGAATGTGCATAAGGTTTTGTCATGGGAATATGGGATTTTGGAAACCAGATTGCATTTTTGAAAAAAGTTTATTGGAAAATAAGAGAACATACAGGTAGTAAAGGATAGATCCGCATAGCTATTGAGGAATCAGACGGCATAGTAAGGATATGCTGGATGATAACGAGAAGAGCCATGCGGATTTATTGTATAAAAATAAATTTTTCAGTGAGAGATAGATTTCGCATTAGCTTTTCTTATATAATATCTGCCAAAACAAAATTGTTCAGTGTAAAGAAACACAATATAATGA
>JAIEEY010000276.1 GCA_029067205.1 Lachnospiraceae bacterium | reverse complement strand
CGATTATTTTAAATGCCATGATCAATATTTCCAAAATGTTTGTCATCATTTCCAAGGCAGTTGCATCGGCGAACCGCATCATGGAGGTTATCGAAGTGTCGGACGAGATGCTTCCAAAACTCTGTGAGAAGCTTGCGGAGGATGAGGCATACATTCGCTTTGACCATGTGACCTTTTCCTATCAATCAACGGAAGCGGAACCCAATCTGACAGATATCAGTTTTTCGCTGAAAAAGGGGGAGACACTTGGAATTATCGGTGCAACAGGCTCAGGGAAGAGTACGCTTGCTGCGCTGTTAATGCGTTTTTATGACATTGACCAGGGAAATATTTATATAGAGGGCGAGGATATCCGCACCATGCCGACAGGCAGACTTCGGGAAAAGTTTGGCGTGGTTTTTCAGAATGATGCGATCTTTGAGGATTCCATCGCCGAGAATGTCCGCATGGGACGGACACTGTCGGAGGAGGATATCAAAAGGGCGATTGGTCATGCAAAAGCGAAAGAATTTGTGGAGGAGGCGGGGCGTGGGTATGATAATCACATCAATATCCGCGGCGCAAATCTAAGCGGCGGGCAGAAACAGCGTATTTTGATCGCAAGGGCATTGGCGGCACAGCCGGATATCCTGATTCTGGACGATTCCTCGAGTGCACTGGATTACAAGACAGATGCGGCACTGCGCCATGAGCTGGCAGAGCATTTTGCGGATACGACCAAACTGATCATCGCGCAGAGAGTCAGTTCGATTCTGCATGCAGATCGGATCATGGTACTCGAGGACGGGAAAATGATCGGGTATGGAACGCACGAGGAACTTTTGGAGTGCTGTGAGGTATACCGTGAAATCCGGGATTCACAGATGTAGGGAGTTAAAAGGCATTAGTCTGTATAATGTTCGATATCAGGAGGGCTAATGGGAACTTGAAATAGGAGTATGTTATGGCGGAAGGTCAGAAAAAATACGAAAAACCAAAGAATCGCAAGGGAACGATACTGCGGCTTGGAAGTTATATGATACAGTATAAGTATCTGGTGCTGCTGGCACTTGGGCTGACAATAGGAAGTAATCTGCTGGCGCTGGTGGGACCGATGCTTTCGGGTTATGCCATTGATGCCATTGAGCCAGGTGTCGGAAAGGTAGATTTTGCGCGTGTGTTTTATTATGCAGGGCTGATGGTGGTTTTTTATGTGGTTTCTTCCATATTGTCTTATATTCTCGCTGTTCTGATGATCCATATCAGCCGTAAGGTTGTATATCAGATGCGCAAGGATGTATTTACGCATCTGATGGAACTTCCAGTCGGGTATTTTGACACGCATCAGACAGGGGATATCATCAGCCGCATTTCATATGATATCGATACAGTCAACACTTCACTTGCAAATGACCTGATCCAGATTCTTACGACCTTGATCACAGTGGTCGGGGCGTTTGTCATGATGATTGTCATCTCGCCAAAGTTGATATTGATTTTTGTTTTCACGGTGCCGTTATCTGTCATACTGACAAAATTGATCACAGGAAAGACGCGCCCGTTGTTTCGTCTGCGCTCGCGCAGGCTGGGTGAATTAAACGGCTTTGTGGAGGAGATGATATCGGGGCAGAAGACATTGAAAGCATATCACCAGGAAGAAAATACGATCAATAAGTTCGATGGCAAAAATGAGGAAGCGGTGGAGGCTTACTACAGGGCAGAGTATTATGGAAGCGTCGTAGGACCGACAGTGAATTTTGTCAATAATCTTTCGCTTGCGCTGGTGAGCATGTTTGGGGCACTGCTTTTTCTGGCGGGGCAGATGAGTATTGGAAGTATTTCTTCTTTTATATTGTATTCCAGAAAATTCTCCGGACCGATCAACGAGGCGGCGAATATCATGAGTGAGCTGCAGTCTGCGCTTGCCGCGGCGGAGCGTGTATTTCATATGATCGATGAGCCTGTGGAAGCCGCGGATACTGAAAATGCATTGGAACTTGCAAACGTTGTGGGTGATGTTTTGCTGGAAAATGTAAGTTTTGGATATACGAAGGAGCAGACGATCATCAAAAAGCTGAACCTGCACGCGGCGCCGGGAAAGCTAGTGGCAATTGTAGGACCAACTGGAGCCGGAAAGACGACTCTAATTAATCTATTGATGCGTTTTTATGATGTAGATGCCGGGAAAATCTGTGTGGATAATCATGGTATACATGATGTCACGCGTGCAAGCCTGCGCCGGGCGTATGCCATGGTGCTGCAGGACACGTGGCTTTTTGAAGGAACAGTTTTTGAAAATATTGCTTACGGCAAACAGGGAGCAACCTTGGAGGAAGTAACTGCCGCGGCAAAAGCGGCAAAAATCCATTCATACATTAAGCGTCTTCCGCAGGGATATGACACTGTTCTCACAGATGAAGGAACCAATATTTCAAAAGGACAGAAGCAACTCCTGACAATCGCAAGGGCGATGCTTCTGGAGGCGCCGATGCTCATTCTCGACGAGGCGACCTCCAACGTAGACACAAGGACAGAACAGCAGATCCAGCAGGCAATGCGCAAGCTGATGGAGCACAAAACCTGCTTTGTCATTGCCCACAGGCTCTCAACCATTCAGAATGCGGATGTAATCCTGGTGGTGAACCACGGGGAGATTGTGGAGCAGGGGACACATGGGGAGCTGATGGGGAGGGAAGGGTTTTATTATCAGATGTATCGGGCGCAGTTTGAATAGATGTCTTGTATAAGTTGTGGTGTTGGATATAATAGAAAAATAAACCGAAAAGAAAGAAGGGTGATGGAATGAGTGTATTACCAATAGAAGATATGAGTAATACTTTTATAGAACATTCCTTTATAATTAATAATTTTGTAGTTATGATTGGAAAACAAATAAAAGATTCCCTGTGCCGTGTGTTAGGCGATGGTGTACAGTATCAATGGCATGAAAATAACGATGAAATAATCATACCAGATGCATCGATCAATTGTAATACAAGGGATAGAAAGAATGTATCTTTGACGGGAATACCGAGGATGGTTATGGAAGTCCTATCAAATGCAACGGAAGAATATGACCGGAATGGAAAAATGGAAATTTACCGAAAAGTTGGCGTGTCTGAATACTGGATTGTAGATTGGAGAAAAAAACAGGTTGAAATCTATCTGAATGACGGAAATGAAGACGGAACGACAAGTTTTTATTTATATAAGACTGTTACCAAGGAAAATAAAGCCGATTTGCAGCTCGTTATGTTCCCGGATTTGAATACTGATTTTGATGAATTGTTTCATCTGTAACAGAATAGAAATAGACAGAGATGTTGCGTGGTAAGAAAATGGCAGCTGCAGGCTGAAAGGGCGGGCGACTGCTTTTTTACAATAAATTCTATGTCTTTTTATGCAAATTTAAAATATAATTTTAAATTTGCATAAAAATTCTGCTTATGATATACTCAAATTATATTCTGGGTTGGAGGAACGGATATATGTATTATGAACGGGTATTGGAACAGGCAATTACAAAAACAAGC
>JAIEEY010000275.1 GCA_029067205.1 Lachnospiraceae bacterium | reverse complement strand
TAATACTGGCATCTTCAGGGCAGGGTGAAATTCCCGATTGGCGGTATAGTCCGCGAGCGTGAAAACGCAGGACTTGGCAGAGGTTCAAGTCAGGATTTGGTGTGATTCCAAAACCAACAGTATAGTCTGGATAGAAGAAGATAGGGCTGCACCATACGAAAGATAAGCGTTTTTCGGATGGTGTATGCTGTTTTCAATTTCCTGGCACCTGAAATAATATTTGGGTGCCAGTTTCATTGCTAAAGGCAGTGCAGAATAAAAAGCCTGTTGGCGTATGGCTGTTTTTGGGGCGGCCATCATTGCCTGCATTCTGCTGATTCTGTCTCTGAATGGGATTATATAGGAAAACACTTCTGGTTGGATTATTCATAAACAAGATTTCTTTTTGGATAAAAAAGGCTTCTTTATGGAGCGGACAAATGAGAAGATCAACGGATATAATGATACCTGGTCACTGGATGGCCTTTCGTGCAGACGCTATGGATGGGGCAGCAGGTATTTTCCCCCGAAAATACCAAACGCCCCTTATCATAACGGTTTTTAGCTCCCTACGGGGGAGGGGGACTGGCACACAAAATATCTATTAGAAAGAAGGGATGAAATTGCAAAAGGAGCAATTTGACATTACGGGTATGACCTGCTCGGTCTGCTCTGCCAGGATTGAAAAGAGTGTAGGCAGGCTGCCCGGCATCAAAGAAGTGTCCGTCAACCTGTTAAAGAACAGCATGGTTGCTTCTTATGATGAATCTGTTCTGGATACGGCAGGGATTGTTCAGGCTGTTGAAAAAGCCGCAACGGTCTATTCGGACGGCAGGGTGGTATTTACCTTCCGGAATGGCGTGGAAGTCGGGACGGAGATTTAAAGCCAGAAGCGACCGGGGCATCGGGTTTGTGTCAGATGCCTCTGGTCGCTTTTTTGTGTCTGAAATAAAGTGCATTGTGTGTGGAAATATGTGAAGAATTGAGGTATAATTTTAATGTTAAGAAAAAATGGAAAATCGGAATTCGCAAATTAAGTTCTTGAACTTTCCTTTTTTCAAGACTTTTAAAATTCCATATAATGAAATAATATATATTTTGTCTTGTTTTTGCCAGCATAGGGATTTTACAAGGGAAGGTCTTTTGTTAAATGTAGTTAGTCATAGTCTGTATATCTATCCAAGAACTTAGGGAAAGTACACGTTGCTTCGCTTATGCTATGAATCATATGTGCCCATTGTAGTATTCACATCAGAGTGTCCTAAGAGTCTTTGACATCTTTTGGAGGTATTACCATTTAACTGAAAATTGCTTGTGTAATTGTGATAATGATAGTGAGTACATAATTCGATATAATTGAGATAAAAGAAAATGCAGAATAAATGTAGCAAATATAGAATTCATATGTTCAAATTGGCAATAAAAATAATTTTGTACGAAAACGGATTTAGAGTCAAATTTTGTGTTTGCTTTTATGTATACATTTTAAATGAGGTTTAGAAA
>JAIEEY010000274.1 GCA_029067205.1 Lachnospiraceae bacterium | reverse complement strand
ATTTATCAATTATATTTTAACACGGATATCGGTTGTATGCTCCTTTTTTATTTTTCAATATATTTTGAAACACGCCATAATTTTATTATCCAATCATTCATCTTCAAATTTCTAACAATGTAAAATATAATAATAACGCATATGAGGGCATTTGCTTTTTATGTCGACAAATACTTTTGTATGTGTTATCATTATATTGAGGAGGTTATTCCATGAAAAAAGTAGAACGATATTTTTATCCCGCTGTGTTCACATATGAGCCTGGACAGGAAATCGCTGTTGATTTTCCTGATCTAAAGTGTACCACAAGCGGCACAAATGATGATGATGCACTCTTATCTGCAAGGGAACTTCTTGGGTGTGTCCTTTATGGACTGGAGGAGGACGGCGAAGAAATCCCTGCCCCAACCCCACTAGCCAACGTAGAAATCCAGCCTAATGAACGCGCTGTTCTGGTTGATGTCTATATGCCCTCTATACGTCAGGCCAATGTCAACCGTTCCGTGAATCGCACTGTCACATTGCCCGCATGGCTTAATGCTGCTGCCCTTGAACGAAACATCAACTTTTCACAGGTATTACAGGACGCGTTAAAGACACAGCTCCATTTAGGTGGAAAATAGGGAGGTTTTATTTTGTACGAAAACTATACTTTTAAACCTGATGAAGTGCTAGAATATCTTCGCAAGTCACGATCTGACGACCCTGCTCTTACAGTCGAAGAAGTATTATCAAAGCATGAAGCAATATTGTCTGAATGGTCAGTGCGAAATATGAATGCACTTATACCAGAAGAAAATATCTATCGTGAAATCGTATCCGGGGAAACGATTGATGACCGCCCTGAAATGATTAAGCTGTTAAAGATGGTTGAAAATCCATGTATCAAAGGTGTTCTTGTTGTCGAGGTTCAGAGACTCAGCCGTGGTGACCTTGAAGATGCTGGACGCATTATCAAAATTTTCCGCTACACTAATACTATGATCATTACTCCCACGAAAATCTATAATCTGCAAGATGAGTATGACCGTGATATGTTTGAGCGTGAACTGAAACGCGGAAATGAATTTTTAGAGTACCAGAAAAAAATTATGAACCGTGGAAGACTCTTATCAGTCAGCCAAGGCAATTATATTGGTTCTGTGCCACCTTACGGTTATGACCGTACTATTGTTATGGACGGGAAACGCAAATGCCCTACTCTTAAAATAAATGAAGAACAGGCCGCTGTTGTGCGCATGATCTTTGATCTGTATGTCAATCATGATATGGGACGACAAAAAATCTGCAATCACTTAGATTCCCTGAACATTAAACCACCAAAAGGCGATCACTGGTCTCCAGAAGCTGTATTTGATATGTTATCAAATATACATTACACTGGCAAGGTAAAATGGAACTGGCGAAAGACTGTTACTGTGATAGATAATCAGGAAGCGGTTAAAACACGTCCCAAGTCAAAAAATGGAGATTTTTTGATATATGATGGAAAGCATGAAGCTATCATATCAAATGAACTATTTAGTGCTGCACAGTCCAAGAAAGGCAAAAACCATAGAGCTAAAGCAACCACCAAGGTACGCAATCCACTGGCTGGACTTGTATATTGTTCCTGTGGCAGAGCTATGTCATTAAGATATTATAAACGCCCTGATGGCACTGAACGCTCCGCTCCACGGCTCTTATGTGATGGTCAGTTTCACTGCAATACGGGCTCCTGCCTGTACAGCGAAATTCTGGGCAGGGTAAATGATATCCTAAAGTCGAGCATAGCTGATTTTGAAATACAGTTAAAAAATGACGATTCATTCTCTGCCAATTTACACGAAAAAATGATAGCCCAGCTAGAAGCCAAACTAGACGGTTTGAAACAAAAAGAGATTAACCAATGGGAAAAGTATTCAGAGGAAGGAATGCCTAAAGAAATCTTTGACAAGTTAAATGCTAAAGTGATCAAAGAACAAGCTGATGTCACCGCTGCCCTCTCAAAGGCTTATTCTTCCATACCCTCCCCTATTGATTACCAGGAACGCATAGACCGCTTTACGAATGCGCTGGAGGCATTAAACAATGACACTATTGATGCAGAGAAAAAAAATATGCTGCTTAAAAACTGTATTGAAAAAATCACATATAATCGTGACAGACCCGTAAGACTAACAGGCACTGGCAAACATGGAGCTTGGAGCAATACCCCTATAAACCTTGAGGTTAAACTGCGCCTTTGATGATTTCCATCATCAAGGCGCGTATTCCTCTGTACCAATATCAGTCAGTACTCCAGTCACTGTATTGTATGGCATGGTGTATCTCTGTGCCAGATAACGCATGGAAGCGGATAACTCACCATCTGGGCCTCCGTATTTCATTAACAGATAATATTGTACAAATAAAAATAACTCAGACCTCTCCAATTAAAAATGGCAAGTGCTGAGTTATTTTATGACCATACACATCTTGTATCTTGCAATAATTGCTATACGAGTTGTGTCAATTCCCTTAATCGGGTATCACTCATTTCTACCTAATTTTTATAATTTTAGGAGGAATTAGATATGAAGGTGTCAATTCCCTTAATCGGGTATCCTTCATTTCTACAATTATATAATAAATATAGCATGAAATAGAGATATAGGTGAAATTACACAAAAT
>JAIEEY010000273.1 GCA_029067205.1 Lachnospiraceae bacterium | reverse complement strand
GCAGCACATTTTCCCCATAAGAGCTTAAGACTTTGGATAGACTTTCTTTCACACAGCCAATGCCAAAATAGTTCTTTGTTGGATAAGAATAAGTAAAACTGTTCATTTGATTATCTCCTTCCGTTAATTCTATTTATATAATATAAATCCCGCCTTAAAATTACAATTCGAGTTTTCAGATCATTCCATAAGAAAATCTTATTTTTTCATCGGACTAATTCAATCACTACATCCAAATGATCATCCATATCAAAAAAGCCTAACAAATCCGAAGTGATTTTTCCAAAAACAATAACTCCTGCTGAAATTTCGGGGTTCTCCACCTGATTATTATACAGCAGACACAAACCATCCCCACCCAACCAAAATGCAATATCACCGTTTTCAAAAGTTGTCTGTACATCAGCGATGTTATAAGGAAGCGCGCTATCCATACCACCATAGAACTCCCGGTCTCCACCGACACGCTGCATGGAAAAGGTCATAGGAAGCATCTCTGCGAATGCGGCAGCTGTTTCACTGCCATCCAGAACGGCTTCAAATATTTGTCCGCCTGCTGTAATAGTGATTGGTGTTCCCTCAGAAACAACAGAAACCTCATAGCCTAGTTGCTGTAGCCATGGAACAATATCCTCTGTGTCATTGGCTGTCAAACCATCAATGATTACCGCATCCGGGCAAAGTTCTCCAAAAATGTGCAAGCTGTTCTCAATAGTGTCGCTGGCGCTGGTACAGAATGGCACGATTGTCTTTCCAGAAAAATCGTTGTTCTCCAGAAATGTGGCGATCATGGCTGGTGCTTCATCCCACCAAATCGGATAGCCCACAAAAATCGTGTCATAAGCAGAAATATCAGTAATGTCCGCTGTGATTTCAGGACGGACACCATCATCGATATCAATCTTTGCTTCTTCTCTCAGGTTCTCGTAGGGAACAGTACGCCGGATTTCATTTAAATCACCTCCCGTGTACTCTGCGATCAGCTCAGCCACTTCCTTTGTATTTCCGGTATTTGAAAAAAAGGTGACCAATGTTTGGTTTACTGCTCCTGTTGGTTCCTCTGAACTTGATTCTTCTGGTGCTGGTTCTTCCAACGCTGCTTCTTCCGACTCGCTTTCTTCTTCCTGCTCCTGCACGGAAAACACCATTTCATCTTCCGACGGCTCATTGGCTGTCTGTGCCGTATTTTTTTCACAGGCAGCCAATGTCAGCACCTGCATTGCCAATATAGTTAAAATAACCAATAATCTCTTTTTCATCTCGTTCCATTTCCTCAAAATGAATTATTAATATGTTGATGCAACCGCCCTTGTCATAAACCAGTTCCCATCCCTGCTTATCAGATTGATTTTGAGTCTCAGCCGCCATGTGCTGCGGCTGCCGCCGAATACGGCCGCACCCACAAGGCTCTCTCCAGTAAGAAGGGCATTATTTCCGTCTATTGTAACTTCAATCGCTTCGTGAATGGCAGAATAGTAATTTAATGTACCGTCCTCAATAGCATGGATATATGCCTCTCTGGACTGCTGCATCCCCGTCATATGAACAAGCACAAAAGTATCATGCAGGATGCTTTCAAGCACATTTCTGTCCTTTTGGATCATTCCCCAATACATTTTACGGTAGTTATCTGCTATTTGAGATTTATCGTCCATGTATAACAAACTCCTTTGCTATTCTGGTAAATAAATGGTTTCCAGAATCCAATCCGCATATCATGCATATTTATTCTGTAATTACCGCATTGAATTTATAATAATGTCCGAGATTTCATTCTGATCCAGCATGGAATCAATAGGAACCTCACTGATACGTTCCTTAGAAACTTCACCGTCAAAATACATATCCACACCCAGCCCTGAGAACAGATCTATCATTTTCTGTACTGACTCCGCAATCTCTCCGTAATACCCAAAAGCATCCGCAAAATAGGCGCGGATATCTTCTTCGTGATACCCGGCCATCACCTTGAGGAAACGGGGAAATAACGTGGTCAGGCTTTTGCGGTAAGATGAGCCAAACAACACTTCCGGTATAAATTCTAATTCATATATATCATAAGCGTAGTTCTCAGTTTTTCCGAGTCCCAGCCTGCCTGATGTCGATATGGAAGCTCCATAAAGTATCACTCCTCTGGCATCTGTGTTATTGGGGTTATCCCGAAGCTGTTCAGCCGCCTTCAGTACGTTACGGATAACGGAAATGCCTGCATCATATGAGACAGGATTCCTGTCCCCGATAGTAGACGCTGACAGCTGTACCAGAGTGACAAGGCCGGTATAGGCTGTCATCTCAGGGCTGAGGGATGAGGAATACTTGGGGATAAGAATCGCCGTATCCGCGGCAATTCCATATGCTGTGCCGAAGTCATTGGTACGGCTGTCAGCCGAAACGGCACCAAGTCCATACTCCGAACCGCTGGAGGGATATGTAGGCATCAGAATAAGCGGCAGCTTTTCAAGACCGTAAGGGTTCTTTCTTCCTTTTACATAATCCCATAAATCTTTTTCATGAAATGCTCCAAAAGCAATCAACTTCGCTGAATCCATGATGCTTGCGCCGCCTGCACCGATGATAAGTTCAATCCCATTTACTTTCGCAAGCTGAATTCCTTTTTCTATGTCTGCAAATTCACGGGAAGAATTAC
>JAIEEY010000272.1 GCA_029067205.1 Lachnospiraceae bacterium | reverse complement strand
ACTTTCCTTTTTAAGCCTGGAATTATTGGGGAAAAGTATAAAATAAATTTCGTCACTTTTCACAATGGTTTATTGGGAGGAGTGAACAGTAACCAGAAGCATAATGAGATGGTAAAAAAAGCACAAGAAATCCTCCAGGAACTGAAATCTTATACATGGAGAGATCTTGAAACAAAAGGTAAGTTCTCTAAAAATGATAAGCTAACATTCATAAGTGATGACATGCTGATACTTGGATGCGATATCGGCAGTGAAACCCATTATGTGAGAGCGATTGATACCAGAGGCAGGGAACTGAGTAAAAGTGCATTTTCTTTTAATAATGATGCAGAAGGTTTCCAGAAGGCAAAGGAATGGGCAGTGAACCTGGCAGCGGCTAATGACAAGAAGCAGATCGTGTTGGGGCTTGAACCCACCGGCCATTACTGGTTCTGTCTGGCAGCGTGGATGGTCTCCAACGGAATCAGTGTTGTGCAGGTGAATCCTTATGCCGTGAAACAGACGAAGGAGGTTGAGGATAACAGCCAGCTCAAGGATGATACAAAGGATCCAAAAGTGATTGCAAATCTGGTGAAAGACGGAAACTATGGCATGCCGTACCTCCCGGAAGGCCTGTACGCAGAGCTGCGCCGGCTCTCCATGTTCAGGGACCAGCTTACAGAAGACCGGATCAGGAATGTCAACCGACTGCACAGGGAAATGAAAATCTATTTTCCAGAATATAAGGATGCTTTCGGGAAAGTGGACGGGGCTTTCGCTCTGGAACTTTTAAAACAGGCTCCTTTTCCCCAGGATCTTGTGGCACTTGGGGAGAACGGGATAAAAAATATCTGGCATGAAGCAAAATTAAGGGGACGCGGTTATAACAAAGCAGGAGAGATCATCAGATATGCAGGGGAAAGTATCGGCCTTACAGATGGGGCAGATGCCGGAAGGACAGCAGTCAGATGGTTTGCCGAAAAAATAACAGAACTGGACAGACAGTTGGATGAAACAGAGGCACAGCTGCATCAGAAATGCATGGAAATACCACATGCGGAAAACATCCTTGGGATTTCAGGGATAGGGGAAAACATCCTGTCAGGGATCCTGGCGGAAATAGGGGATGTCAGCAGGTTTGACGATGTAAAGGAGATCCAGAAATTAAGCGGAATGAGTCTTGTAGCGAACAGTTCAGGAAAACATAACGGGGAGACAAGGATCAGCCACAGAGGAAGGAAAAGACTCAGATACTGGCTGTTTCAGGCAGCAAAATCCGCGGTATCACATGCATGGGAATTTAAGGAACTGCATGAGTATTATACGACACGGACGGATAATCCGTTAAAAAAGATGCAGTCACTTATAGCAATAGCCTGTAAGATCTTAAGGATCATATATATGATACTGAATACAGGGGAATCTTATGACCCGGAAAAGATGTTAAGTGATATCAGGCGCCCAGTATCAGGAACGGTACGGGGAGCGGCATGACAGTTTAATGACATAAGAAATACCATAGAAAACTATTCCAGGATCCTGCCGGAATTCTGAAAGGAGATCAGGAGGCGGGCAGGGTTCTGGAAACGGAACCAAGAAAAGATGGAATGTAATAGTTTCATCCAGACCAATAAAAGCAAAGGGTGGCATCAGCATCCACTGATCCAGTCAGTGCCATCCAGAGCAGGAAATGGTCAGTAAAAATCAAAACGAAAAAACAAGAGCTGTAGCCGGCAGTAGTTTACTCCATGGGGCAGGACCCTGTTTGAAAGCTTGGCTGGCACTCGGTGTATGGATAGGTGGGACGAAGGAAGTTGGGACGAGATCCCATTAGGCACGGAAGGTTCACCACTATAGTTAAGCAGAGGGGAAGAAGGCCTTTATAAAGCAAAAACAAAGGATGCTTAATAAAGTGTACCCTTTTAAGCTGAATCAGTACATGATACCATGACTATCCACCACCTCTGGCTCTGTTTCTGAGGTATAAAAAGTAAGACAAACCCTTGAAAAAACTTTATTTTAGGGCTTGACATAATAGGAAGGAGAACGGAGTCACATTGATCAATCAAATACTTCCGATGAGTCACAGACCTATTTTCTGCAGAAATTGGTGTTAGTTTTTTTGTTGGAACTGTGTCCACTGTAATCATGGTGTTTCTTTGTATACAGGTTGATTTTAGACAGATTGTACCTTTATGTGTGATGGTCATTTCGTCTGCTTACATTGCATCGTTGATCGGAGTGTTTGTCGGGCGTTTCTCATCGGGGTTGATGGTTGGAATTGTCTATATCAAAATAATCATGATTCTGTTCCTTGCGCCGCCGATTTTGTTCTATCTGTTTATTCTGACAGATAGTATGGTTTATCTGATGGCTTATCTGTTTCCCTCCAGTGCCGCATTCTACGGGTTGATGGATTTGCTGGACTGGGAAACGGATAGATTGTGGCTCAATTTCGTGGTGTTAGCAATTCATGTTGTTGTGCTGAGTTGTTTCTATTTCTTTATCGCGATAAAAAGAAGAAACGGGAACATTCTGTCACGGCTCATCATAAAATTGTTAAATAACAAAACATATTTTCTTAAAATACTGACAGATGTTTTGTAATATGACAGAATAAGTTCAGAACAACAGCTGGGCGTTTTTCGATACTATGTTTATCAGGC
>JAIEEY010000271.1 GCA_029067205.1 Lachnospiraceae bacterium | reverse complement strand
CTGTTTTCCAGCACTTATAAAATAAACGAAAAAAGAAAGCGGATTACTGAAGTCTAAAAAGCAATCCCTCGAAAAATCGAATTAGTGTGCCTAAAAAACCGTTTTGGAATCAGCAGCTATTCGTGTCTGTTTGACTATTATCCCAACTATGACCTGTTTATGCCGGATCTTACTGGTCTGGATTCCAACTTAATATCAAAAAACAATACCGATCATGATGGCTGGACAACCATTCCAAAGGGGCTGGAGCATGAAATTCCTTGGGATATATAATATTTTCCTTGTCCATTATTCCAATATGTGAAAGGTGATCATATGACTAATAATGTTTCAAAAACACAGATCCAGACTGCAAGACAAACCGATTTATATGCATTTCTCTCAAAAAACCATAACCATAGCTTCTCCCATGAGGGCAACAGTCTCCGCCTAAAAGATAACCATAGTATTTCCATAAAAAAAGATACTGCGGTTATAAAGATTTCGCAAATGATGAAACTGGTAATTCCCTAGACTTTTTAACAAAATATATGGGCTACACAATCGTTGATGCCGTACAGGCATTGGCAGGCGAAACCACAGATATTTACTCTGAAAAAATACAGCAGAACGGCGTAAAAAATATTCCGCCACAATTTCCTCCCCCTGTGGATGGAAACTATAAAAACCTCTTTGCATACCTTGCAAACCGTGGCATACCTACGGAAACAATCCAGATGCTGGTTTCTCAGAAAATATTGTATCAGGAAAAAACAAGAAACAATATTGTATTTATCAATATGGAAAGGGATTTTGCTGAGCTTCGCGGAACTTATACTTATGGGAAACCATTTCACGGCATTGTTCCAAACTGCCGATCTGATGGTTTTTGGTGGTTCAGGACTTCAAAAAATGCAGATAAAGCCTACATCTGCGAAGCTGCAATTGATGCCGTCAGCCTTTATCAGCTGCACAAAATACACGGAAACAATGAACCGGCTTATTATATCAGCATAGCCGGGGCAGGTAAACAAACCGCCATCAACCGAATCAAAAACTCTGCTTTAACTATAATACTTGCCGTCGATAATGATGAAGCTGGGCAGCAATGCCGAGACCGGAATTCTGATTTAGAATATATTCTACCAGAGCGAAAAGATTGGAACGAAGATTTGCAGACAAGGAAAATATAAGTAAAAAGAGACTGTTTTTTTCTTCACTTCCGTATATCAATTTTTATCATACATCCCTGTTGGAAATCAATATTATGATAAACAGTATGATTTATAATACTGAGTATTCATATATCTATACTATCGTATAGTTAACTATCAATACCACACAAAATAAAAGCCCTGACAGACATGATTTATTTATACCTGTCAGGGCTGTATTTATTTCTGGAATAAAATAGACAACATTCTCAAAATCTTCCACCGGAAAAGATATTCCCTCTACTGATTGCTAATTTCCTCGCTTTCCTTGGATCTGAAATACTTATACTGCAATTATAAAAATCGGCGAAATTTAAAACCTGTCCCAAAAGTATCGGCACAAGTTCATCGTGACCATATTCGTGATAAATTCTGTTTATCTTCACCACCCTTTCTTCAGGATCAATTAAAACCGTCACCTCCGCCACCATGACTACATTGTTTTCCTGTTCCGCACCATTGGGATCGACTTGTATGTACAAACTTCCACCAGTATACTCCATTATTTGAATTATCTCTTTTGCCTCAAGTTGATCATTACAAACCAGCCCCTCCTCAAGTTGTATTGGATTTTTCTTAATTCTCATTGGCCTCAAACTCTCTTCCATTGGCATACTGTATTCTTTTGTATAATCAAAATCCAACATAATACATTCACACTCCTTTCCTATTGATCTATGGGACGCTAACTGACTGTCACATTCCCTGTAATAATCATATCACACTGATTCTTATCATTTATTTTGCAAAAATACATTCCGTACTTATCCATTCAGACAAGTAGATTTCTGATTGCATCTGCTGTATCCTTATCCGTAAATTCTTCCAGACATGGACTGATTATGGGAAAGTTTTTCTTTTTAATGCCGGCAAGTTTCCGGATATCAACCCAATAGACGGGTCTTTCCCCTCTCTCATGCTGAAGCTTTTTGTATGCCCACACCATCCGTCTTGCCCAGTGCTGGGCATAGCTCTCCTTATATTGGCAAAGTATTTTCTGGCACAAAGGCATATTTTCCAGTCTGTGTGCAGGGAGTCCTGCAAATCTATTTATAAGTCTTTCCGATATACGCTCCGGTCTGCCTGTGGCGTTTATATTTCCGTAGTAGATATCCCGGGCAGCCTGTTCCACAATCGGAACCATCTCCCTGTCATACTTATCCCAATCCTCTGGACAGTCCTCTTTTTTAGGGCATCTGGCACTCTTCTCCTTAATAAGCTGCTCCCCTGTCAAAACTGGTCTTACCAGACTGTCTATGGATATTCCCAAAAAGAAAGCTATCTGGCATACTATGGAGAAATCAAAACGGTCACCTAACAGTGTCCTCTGGATCTGATGGTAACTGGCTATGTCAACCAAACCAATTTTGTCAAAATAATTCTGTATGTCACTGGCAAGCTGCTGCGTATTCCTCACCCTGCCCGTCGCTGACAGGTATTTTGTGCCTTCCATCCCAAAGTAAAGAATGGCACTTACTGGTATATCATTTTCCATATCCATATATGCATCAAAAACTTTCTCCATATATGTTGCAAATTCCAGCTCCAGATGGTTCTTGATTGGTTCAGCCTGCATATCCTGCAGAGCAGTCTCTGCAGGATTAAGAGTAAAGCACACCATCTGTTTGCCATTCTTCCGAGAACTGAAGATAATCAATGGTTGAAGTACTGTCCTTTGTGTGCAGGAGAGGACAGAGAACGGTATGGCGAAACGTACTGGCACAGGAGACACCAGATCCGGAACATGAATGTGTGCACAAGACACAAATGCAGGCTTAAAAGCTCAAAAGTCCCTGCAAAGAGCGAACTGTGCATCGCAAAAATCATGTTCCAAATGTAATATGGCATTTTTCTTCTGTTCGCTTCCAATAAATCTGGCATATTGCGGAAACATTGTATGTTTCAGTATCAGTTCTTCTATTGAATACATTCCTTTAACTACCTGCTCCATTTCTGGATTCAGATGACCGATAAATTCTTTGCTTGGATTGCAGTGCCTGTTATACAACAGGTCTTCAAGTGCCATTTTATTTGCAGTATACCCAGCATGGACAAAATATCTGCAAAACCAGCTGTAAACAAGTTCATCCGAATAGATGGATGGCATAAACCCTATCATACAGCAATTTCCTCCATAAAAAATCCATTATTCCGCAACAGCTCCACTGCATCCAAACCATCATTCCTTGCCTCGCCAATTATATTTGAAATTGCAGCATCTGACTCAATATCTATAAATTCCTCCCCGACATTTAATGTAGTGGACTTCACTGGAGCAGATGTCTGGTTTCCTTTTTTGACATTCACCTGAACAAAGTCCTGCACATTTTTAAATCTCTCCTGATATGCCAGTAAGATTGTTTCTTTTGAGAGATCCTCTTTTCCCGATAAAATAGCAATCTGCTGTGCTTCTATGATGATCGAGACCAGAATCGCAATAATCCCTCCTGTACACTCATAGAGCAGTTCTATCAGTTCTGGTGTGAGTTTGGATGGATGAGCCACATACTGATAGGAAAACAGCGTCTCACAGAACCGGATAAAATAATCATCACAAGGCAAAGCAGCGTAAGAAAGTCCCACACTTCTCCTTGCAAGCTGCATCTCCTGACTAAACAAAGATTCCGTTTCTGGCAGCCCCACCATACAAATTGATACTCCGCTTGAATTGATAAGCTGGGTCATGGATGCAACCAGATTGACACCACCTTTATTCCTACAAATATTCTGGCATTCATCTATAACAATCAGCAGAATATTGTTAAGCGCAATTTGTGACACCATCCCTATGATATTGTCTATTGATGCCCTGTACTTAGTCGCTGACTGCCTGTATTTCGTACCAATAGACATGTCTACCTGCGAAAGAATCTCCAACAGCAATCCTTTCACAGAGCAGTCATGTGGACACTGAGCATTGACACATGGAATAATCTGCGCATATGGACTATTTGTCGTTATGATTTGTTCTCCACCAGATAATGCGATACTCTTCGCCAATGCCGTACTCTTTCCTATTCCACTTGGACCAATGATAGAAAAACTGTCTGCACCGCCCAAAACCGAATTATAAGTTAGTCCCTGTATCCTCCTATGGTTTTGGTTTCCTTGTTTGATTGCCTCAACCGTCTGTTTCTTTTTGAGAGAATGCATCATCGCAAGATAGATTTTACTGTATATTTCATAACTCATCTGTGAAGGGACATAAATCTCCATAATATCATTCAATGCTATGATTCTCGTTGCAGTATCAGCATTACAGATTAGGAGATCATAAGGAGGGAATGACAGCATCGCTCCCTCCAGTTCTTTCCCCATCAGCATTTTAGGCATCTGCGTCACCAGATTTTCCATTATTCTCCACCTCCTCCACAAAATTTCTGTGCCTCTCCTTCTTCTCCCTCTGCTTTGTCTTCCGTATATCCTTTAAATTGACATCCTCACTCCGTTCCCTGCTGCCAACAATCCTTTCCACATGGGTTGCCAGATCAATCCTGCCCTGAAGATTGTTATGTACCGCATTACCCACAATGCCCCTTTGTGCCGACTGCATCTCTTTAATCTCCTCAAAATTCTTTCCAGAAAATCTTGATTCAATTAGATGGAACTCTATGAATTCCCCATCCTTCAGCAGATATACGGTATCTGCTGATTCAGGATTATATGCCGCAACAGCATCCCCGCCATTCAGATATTCTTCAGTAAAGTTTCTTTCTTCTGAATTGTATCTTAATCCAAAAACTATCAATCCTTTTCTTGTGAATCTCGCATTCACTCTTGGCAATAACGTCAAAATCAACTGCTTGGCGGATACAGTAATCAGGTTACACCCAAACTGGGTTTTTCCCCACTCAAAAATACAGTTTGGATGGGGCGCCACCTTCGCCTTTATCATCTCTTCAGTATAAGGATAATCCTCTAATATTCTTTGAGAGTTATGATATAGAATAGAGCGAATCACTACTTTCTCATAATCTTCCATCATCAGACAGGCACCTTTCCTATAATCTGGAGCAAGCCGCTTACCAGCATCTTTATCAACATACCCATGATCCATAAGGTATGGTTTTACTGATTCCTGTAATAACTGGAAGCTCTTTTCCACAATGCTTTTCAATTCCGGTCTCAAAGGCGGAAGATTCACTAATGTAATGCCAAGTTCGGTAATCTGTGAAAAAGTAGCAGACTTGTATTCGCTCCCCATATCAGACACGATTACTGATGGCATCTGGTTGGAATCCCACTGCTCCCTTTTGATAAGGATACCGAACTTCTTACACCACTCAACCTTGTCTGCTATTACATTGAGCATCAGATCTCTAAGAGAATAAGTACCACCTTCCCAAGTCAAGGCATAACCCATGACAAATCCATTGCTGTAGGAATCAGTGATGATTGTAAGTACTGGTCGCCCAACAAGATTCCCACTGCTGTCCACCAGATAAATATCGCATATTGTTGAATCTATCATGCCTGTTCCAACATTAGGAGCAAACTCCTGAACTCCATCACCCAACAAAGGTCTATAATTCCTTTGGTAGTCCTTTATTCCATTCTGTGAAATAATTGTATTCTGCTGCGTTTTATATTTGCTATGGAAATACCGAAATTGATTATAGGAAGGATAGGGAGGAAGAAGATTTCCTTCCCCATCACAGTACCTTTCCTTCAGCATATAGGTGTAAGCAGTCTTCAGACTGTTTTTATGCCTCGTAAAATAGAACTTATTCAAGGCCCACCTAATATTCTTTTCATCTTCTGTCAATTCTTTATCCACTCTTCCTCTTTTCTTTGACATCAAAGCAGTAATATTCTGAAATGTAAGGTATTGGCAGAGATAATTCCTCACTGTCTGCATACAGATTCCTTTTTCAACTGCAACCCTTTTAATCGCCTCTATACGGAGTCTATCATCACCTATAAAGGGAAGAACGCCTGCAATCACAGTAAACCTCTTATGGACCGTTTGATGCGTTTTAGGGGGCAAATCCTGTTCTCCCATTAGAATAGTTTCTGTTACTTCCAGCAATTCCTTTTCTGTGCAAACCTCATAACCATCAACCTCATCCAATCCATACCACCTCGGCATTGTTTTCTTAATACAGTCGATAAGAAGAATTTCATCCTCTTCCACAGCAAGAATTCTATATATCGTTCCCCCTCTGTTAATCAGTTGATTTTTCTCCATCAGCATCCTCCTTCTTATCTACAACAATTCCCCAATCTTCCACTCCTCTTCTCCGCCAAAAATTTCTCGAAGCATCAAGAAGTTTTGCAGTCATGGGTTTTGTTAAATGCTTACGATAGGCACACTCTCTTACCATCAAATCCCCATCTGCCTTTGTCGCCACGAAATCGGAGCAGTATTCCCCAATCTCCAATCCTTCAAGCAGCATTTGACACCTGAATTCCTTTACATTGGGATCTGCTTCTAATTTGTCTGCATACCTTGATTCTAAGACACTGTAGGTTCGTGCTACACCATCAGCACATTTGCTCATTGTCCTCTTTTCACATCTTGTTCCCCTGTAAGACTTTTTCTTCATCCTCTGCCATCCTTTCCCTGAAATAATTCGCCAAAAATTTCGCCAAAAATGTTTCAGATTCGCCAAAAACATAATTTTTAGCATTTTAAATGGTGTTTTTGGCGGTCAAAACCCTGTTTTTGGCATTCTTTTCGCCAAATTCAGAGTATCACAATTCGCCAAAAACGGGATTTTGCAAAAATACTATGTTATTGCAGAAGAAGTCTTCACTCTGTGCAGATTTTATTTTTCGCTGGGAGTACCATTTTCAACATCTGAAATTTTGACATCATCCCCCGAAAATTGCTCCGATATCTTACCTCATTTTTACCACCAAAAAACTTATATATGGTTGCTCCGCCGCCAATCCAAAGCCCATAAAAACAAAGCCAACGGCAGCAGTGCTTACCGTAGCCCTGCTGCCGTTAAATAAAACCTATCCACACCCCTGCTGCCGTTAAACAAAAAACATCCACACCCCTGCCGCCACACACTACCTTCCCCCGTCCCAATCCTGCCACCAACAACACAGAAGCCCCCAATACCCACAACGTCCATAAAACGCCATAATCCCATCCACTCTTTTTT
>JAIEEY010000270.1 GCA_029067205.1 Lachnospiraceae bacterium | reverse complement strand
TTTATATGGAAAAAGAGTGCACAAAAAATGAGATATGTATGGAGTTTGATGCCATATCAGAGAATGAGGGACTCGCGCGCGTAGTAATCGCAGCATTTTTGTCAAGAGTAGACCCAACAGTTGATGAGATTGAGGACGTGAAAACAGCTGTGTCTGAGGCAGTCACCAATGCCATTATACATGGTTATAATGAGAGAGGAGGCCGTGTTGTCATGCGCGCGAGTCTCTCGATAGAAAATGAGCTGTCAGTGGAGATTTCTGACACAGGAATCGGTATCGCTGATGTGGAACAGGCGATGCAGCCGCTTTTTACCACTGGGGCAGCAAACGAGCGGTCTGGTATGGGATTTTCCTTTATGGAGGCTTTTATGGACAGACTGGAGGTGGAGAGCATTGTCGGAGAGGGAACATGCGTACATATGTGGAAGAGTTTTGGCAGCAGGCAGGAGGAGTCTGCGCCGATTCTGCAGGCAGCAGTGTGGAACAGAAGCGGCAGGGCGTGACATATGGAGGAGAGAGAACTTTTTAACAGGGCACAGAATGGAGATAAGGAGGCAAAGGAACAGTTATTTGAGAAAAATACAGGGCTTGTGTACCATGTTGTGAAACGTTTTGCGGGCAGAGGAGGCGCGAACGGGGTAGAGACAGAGGATTTGTTTCAGATTGGTGCGATGGGGCTTGTGAAGGCGATTGAGAAGTTTGATATGGATTACGGTGTGTGCTTTTCTACGTATGCAGTTCCGTTGATCATGGGGGAGATACGGAGATTTCTGAGAGATGACGGAATGATAAAAATCAGCAGGAGCATCAAGGAAAATGCAAGGCAGCTTAATAAGTTACGGGAGGATTTCTGGCAGCGTACGGGAAGGGAGCCAATGCTGTCAGAGCTTGCCCGGGAGTCAGGGCTGTCCAGGGAGGATATCATCACAGCGCTTGACGCAGGACGGGAGGTGGAGTCGCTTTACAAAACAGTGTATGAGTCCGATGGCAGTGAAGTGCTACTGGTGGATATGCTGGGCAAGGAGGGAGAGAGTGAAGAGATTGTCAACAAACTGCTTCTGGAAAAGCTTTTGAATGAGCTTGACGAAAAGGAGAGAAGCCTGATTCGGCTACGGTATTTTGAGAATAAAACCCAGCTGCAGGTGGCAGGTGATCTCGGTATGAGTCAGGTGCAGGTAAGTCGTCTGGAGAAGAAAGTATTGCTGCGGATGCGGCAGGTGGCAATGGCATAAAAAAATGTGTGTTTGATGGAGCTGGGCTATAAAGTTTGGTGCGAAGAATGCCGATATTTAAAATAACTGGTAATATAGGGAAAGGACGCCCTATTTGATTATAATTTATATAGAAAGGTTGGTATGAACATGAATGGAATCAATTACAGTTCAATCTTGAACAATACAGGTCTTTTTTCAAATCAAACAAAGAAGGACGAGGTTGCTTTTACAGGAAATGTTGCAGGCGTGAATAGAAGGGCACAGAACAGAAAATCCACAGCAGACAGCAGACAGACAAATACGGACAAGGATACATATGAGTACAGTGGACAGACACGTGATGTAAAGGCAGGCTACAGCAGACCGAAGCGCACAGAGTCATCTGAGTACAAAGCACTTGATGCAAATGGTGTGCAGGAAGGCATCGAGCTCAGCGACGCAGCAAAGAATCTGTTGGCAGAACTCAGAGAGAAGTATGGGGATATGGAGTTTGCTGTAGCACAGTGGTCTACAGACGAGGAGCAGGATTATTATGCAAGCTTATCTGATAAAGCGTATAGTGTGCTGATCAATCCTGAACTTCTGGAGAAGATGGCGACAGACCCGGCTGCAAGGGAAGAGTATGAAGCGATCATCAGCGGTGCAGGTGATAAGTTTGACACATTGAAGGAAGAGCTTGGCGAAGATGCGGATAAAGTCAAAGGCTTTAGTATTACCATGGATAAGGACGGAAGTGTTTCTTATGCAGTAAAGCTTTTGAAAGATATGGAAGAGAGCAGCAGGGTAGACAAGAAGACAGAGCAGGAACGCATCGAAGAGAAGCGTGCGGAGAAGAAAAAGGCTGAGAAAGAACGGCAGGAGAAGGTTGTACAGAAGAAGCAGGAGACAGAGAAGGTGGAGGCTTCTTCGATTGAGGATCTGATCAAGGCAATCAAAGCAAAACTGCATCCGGAAGAAGCAGAGAAGACAGGCGAGTCAGACGAAGTATAGAATCAATATGTAATTTAAAAAATAGCGTGTGTTTTGGCACATGCTATTTTTATTGATATTGCCTTTTTACAGATAGGTGATATAATGTACGTGATAGTAATGAGTAGTGCGGCAGCGCTGTGCGTTAAGAGGAGGACGAAATGACGTGAAGATAATAATTGCAGGTGATGGCAAGGTGGGGGCGATGCTGACAAAGCAGCTCTCGGCGGAGGGGTATGACCTGACTTTGATTGATGCCAATCAGAAAGTGCTGGGTTCCACTGAGGAACGGTATGATATTATGGCAGTGCAGGGAAACTGTGCTTCCATGGAGACATTGGAACGGGCAGGTGTCAAGGAGACGGATCTGCTCATTGCAGTGACCAATGCGGACGAAGTCAATCTGCTCTGCTGTATGACGGCGCATGGAATGAATCCCAATATTCACACGATCGCCCGCATCAGAAATCCGGAATATAATGATCAGATCTTCAAGATGCGCGGTCTCTTTGCACTTTCCATGATGATCAATCCCGAAAGGCAGGCGGCAGTGGAGATTGAGAGACTGCTGAAATACCCGGGTTTTCTGAAGCGTGATACCTTTGCAAAGGGCAGGGTGGAGATTGTGGAACTGCGTGTAGATGCAGGGCACAAGCTGTGCAATATCGCACTAAATGACTTGTACAGCATTGTCAAGTGTAAGATTCTGGTATGTACAGTTATCAGAAACGGTAAGGCGATCATGCCAGGTGGTAATTTCGTGCTGACAGAGGGGGACCGGATCTTTGTGACGGCGCCGACCAATGTGCTGACGACACTTCTCAGGAATCTGGGGATCATTACGCACAAGGCAAAGCGCGTGATCCTGTGCGGGGGAGGGCGCGTGAGCTTTTATCTGGCACAGATGCTGCTGAAAAACGGTATCGGTGTACAGATCGTGGAGCAGAATTATGACAAGTGCCTCCAGCTTGCCAATATGCTGCCGAAAGCCACAGTGATTCATGGAGATGCCACCAAGGAATTTCTGCTTGACAATGAGGGAATATCGGATTGCGACGCGCTGGTGACACTCACAGGCGTGGACGAGATGAACATCATTATCTCCCTGTATGGGAGCAGCTGTAAGGTTCCGCAGGTTATCACGAAACTCGGGCGGTTGGAGAACAATACGATATTGGATGCGCTTCCTCTGGGAAGCATCATCAGTCCGAAGGAACTTAGCTGTAATAATATTGTACAGTACGTTCGCGCCATGCAGAATCAGACAGGAGCGGCGCTCACGGTATATATGATCGCAGACGGGCAGGCCGAGGCGGTGGAGTTTATGGTGGATCAGAGTACGCTTCATTGTGGGGAACCGCTTAAAAACCTGAAAATCAAGAAGAATGTTTTGGTAGTATGTATCATGCATGGTGCACAGCTCGAGATTCCCAGCGGTGATTCCAGCTTTGTAAATGGGGACACGGTGATTGTAGTGACAGGTTCTGACAGGGTGCTCTACAAGCTGAATGATATTTTTGAATAATGAAGTGATAAAAGGGAAAAACGGTTATGAATTACAAAATGATGGGCAGATTTATAGGACATATTCTGTTGGTTGAGGCGGTGTTCATGATTCCGTCATTGATCATAGGTCTGGTCAAACAGGAAAATATGGCGAGTATCGGATTTGCAGCAAGTATGTGCATTACTTTGGTCATATCATTGCTGCTGCTTGTGCTCTGCAGGGGCAGCAGGAGAAACTTTAAGGCGAAGGAGGGGCTTGTCTGTGTCGGCATCAGCTGGCTTGTGATGAGCCTGCTGGGGGCGCTGCCTTTTTATATATCAAGGGAGATTCCGTTTTATCTGGATGCATTGTTTGAGACAGTGTCAGGCTTTACGACAACAGGTTCTTCCATCTTGGCAGAAGTTGAGAGCTTGTCCATGAGTACTCTTTACTGGAGGAGCTTCACACACTGGCTGGGTGGCATGGGAGTACTTGTATTTGTGCTGGCTGTAGGCGCTTCCGGGGAGAGCAGTAAGGGATTTACGATGCATCTTCTGCGTGCAGAGAGCCCGGGACCACAGGTGGGAAAGCTTGTGCCTAAGATGAAAAAGACAGCAGAGATTTTATATGTGATCTACATTCTGCTCACAGTGGTGAACATTGCATTTTTGCTGCTTGGAGGTATGCCGCTGTTTGAGGCGGTCTGTACGGCGTTTGGAACGGCGGGGACGGGTGGTTTTGGCATTAAAAACGACAGTATGGCGGGATACAGTCCCTATATTCAAAATGTCTGTACGGTATTTATGCTGTTGTTTGGTGTCAATTTCAGCTGTTATTATATGCTTTTGCTCCGTCAGTTCCGCAGCGTGTTTAAGGATGAGGAGCTGCGGTTCTATCTGGGGGTCATTTTCGGAAGTATCGTGTTGATCACGCTGAATCTGAAAGGATTTTACGATACCTTTGAGGAGACGATTCGCCACGTGGCATTTCAGGTGGCAAGTATTGTGACGACGACGGGATATGCTACGACGGATTTTGACCTGTGGCCTTCGTTTTCCAAGGCGATTATTCTGGGACTGATGGTTATCGGCGCGAGCGCAGGAAGCACAGGGGGCGGTTTTAAGTGTGCAAGAGTGTTGATCGTTGTCAAAGGGCTTCGCCGGAATCTGCGCCGCGCGATATCGCCACAGAAAGTGCAGGTCGTCAGGATCAATGATCATATGGTTGACGAGAAGGTGTTGGAGAACACCAATGCCTACTTGTCTGCCTATGTTATTATACTGTTTATCAGTATGATACTGGTATCGCTTGAGCCGTTTTCGGTCATGACCAGTTTCACGGCAGTGCTTTCCTGTTTCAACAATATAGGACCAGGGCTTGAGGCAGTTGGTCCGACCTGCAATTTCGGGGATTTCAGCTGGTTATCGAAAGCTGTGCTGATCATGGATATGCTTGCAGGCAGACTTGAGATCTTCCCGATCCTGATACTATTCTCAAGGAGTACATGGGGACTGTTGAAAGGTTAAAAAGTTGAAAAGATATCACCAATGCTGTGCGTGGGAATGGGAGTATTGTTCTTGTCAAAGATGAACACAGGCAGATGGTTTGTGGTGCCTTCCTCCCACGCAAGATGCTCAGGCGGGACATGGAGAGAGAAACCGTTTCTGCTTTTGATGCGCGTCACATAGTCGTTGATTGTATTTAGCGGCTTGTCAAATTCCATGCCATAGATGCATCCATTATCGGTTCTGCCGACATGGTGGATGTCGGATCCCGCAGTCATGGTGATATGGTATTCTTTGGCATAGCGGTATGCCATGCGGTTCTGTTCATGCGGATTTCCGCAATTTGCCACCTCAAAGGCATCGCACTGGTGTGGATGGACATACACTTCCGACAGATATCCTCTCTCTCGGAAGGGATGTGCCTGTACGACAAGTCCTCCGTCTGCTTTAATCTTTTCATAGTGGGTGATATGATCCCACGTCATTATGTCAGGGTGGTCTTTGAGCCACTTTTTGTCAAGTCCATAGACGAGAAATTCATCGCCGTCGAATCGGCATTCCCATGCAAAAAAAACTTTGAGTCCTTGACGGTCGCCTTCTGCCTTGGCGTCCTCGTAGCCGCTGCAGAAGATGTCTACACGCTCTTCCCAGGTAAGATTTTTGGGAACGCAGCAGTTGCCATTAAAGAAATGGTCCGTCACGATGATACCGTCGTAGCCAAGATTTTTATAGAAAGATATGTATTCGGATCCAGCACTTCTGGCACACGCGCTGGCAGCGGTTGTATGCAGGTGTACTTCATATAAATAGGACATGTTTTTGCCTCCTTTGTGTGGGGAACTATGTATTGTTTTTAGGACAGTTCCTATGTACTATTTATAATCAATATAGCACATTTTTTGGAAAATGTTAACAGGTCTATACCAATAGATTTTTAGATATTAAAAATTGTCTAATAGAAAGGAAAAGGAATGAACCAGAGCCAAACTCCGCTATTGCAGGCGGTAACAGATTTGATCGAAACGAATCCGGCGTATTTTAAGGTACCTGGACACAGACTGGATAAGGGAGTCTGTCCGCGCTGGACGGATAGGGTTGGAACAGCGATTTTTGCGTATGATGTGACGGAGACACCGTTTACAGATGACCTGCACAGTCCGGAGGGAGCAATCGATGAGGCGCAGAAGCTGCTGAGTGCGCTTTATGGCGCGGACCAGAGCTTTTTCCTCGTAAATGGAAGTACCTGCGGAAACGAGGCAATGATACTCAGTGCAGCATTTGAGGGCGAGAAGATCATGATTGCCAGAAACGCGCACAAGTCGGCGATGATGGGGCTGGTCTTGTCAGGTGCAGAGCCAGTGTATGTGATGCCAGAGGTGATTGGGGACTGGGCAATACAGGGAGAGATTACAGCGGAGTCTGTCAGAAAAGGCTTTGAGGAAAATCCTGACTGTAAGGCGTTATTTTTGGTGAGTCCAAGTTATTATGGGGTGAGTTCAGACTTAGGGAAAATTGCGGAGGTCTGCCATGCGCATGGTGCACTCCTGTTGGTCGATGAGGCACATGGAGGGCATGTGTACTTTCATGACAAGCTTCCTATGGGGGCACTTGAAGCAGGAGCGGATGTCTGTGTGCAGAGTATGCACAAGGTTGCAGGAGCGCTGACACAGAGTTCAGTACTGCATATTAAACGACATGGTGTGGGAGAAGCAGCGCTAAAACGAATCGCACAGAATCTGCAGCTGGTGCAGAGTACGAGTCCAAGTTACCTTCTGATGACATCAATTGACTGCGCCAGGTATGAGCTTGCCATGAATGGAAGGGAAATGATGGAGAAGGCGCGGAATCTTGCCGGATATGCGCGAGAACGGATACATAAAACAGCGGGATTTTGCTGCATGGAGGGGGAAGGGATAGACCAGACGAGGCTTGTGATCTCAGCCCGCGGGATCGGGCTGACAGGTTATGTGCTGGAAAAAATGCTCTTTGAGGAATATGCTGTCAATATGGAACTCTCGGATTATGAGAATGTGCTTGCCATTGTGACATATGCGAATGAAATCGAGGATATGGACAGACTTATTGCGGCATGTAAGGATATCAGCAGGAGATGTGCTGGTCAGCCGGCTTTGCGTATAATGAATAAAAAGAATGTCTATCCGTCTTTTCCACGGCTTCCACAGCAGATTATGACGCCGCGCAGGGCTTATTTTTCCAATACAGAAACGGTCCGCTGGCAGGAGGCAGCAGGACAGATCGCAGGGCAGATGATCGCACCGTATCCACCCGGGATTCCAGTAATCTATCCCGGTGAACGGATCAGCCAGGAGGTATGGGAATATATAGAGTGCTTTCGGAGAAATGGGAGACATATGCATGGAACTGGACAGGATGGAAAACTGGATTGGGTAAAGGTGATTGTCAGTGATGCGGTTTAAATGCAATGCTTATCTAAAAGAGAAATTATACATCTCTAAAAGAGAAAAGTCAAGCATTTATTCAAAGAAAATCAATATTTTCTTGAAAAAATATAGGATAGATTGTATAATACAATTAGGTGTCTATGTAGAAAAGCAAAAGACACTTGCACAGTAAGGTGGTCATGCGGCCTGAAATGGTCCAGGTATCACAGTATAAGAATTTATTTATTGGAGGTAGTGATGAAAAAGAAACTGACAGTATGGGCAGTGCTGTGCCTGACATTTGCATGTCTGATGCAAATGACGGCGATCGCTGCAGAAACTGTAACAATCAATCAATGCATTATCAGCGGTACAAATCAGATCACGGTCGTTGCAACAGCGCCTGCGGGAGTACCGAGTGATGATAACAATTTTTATTTATTTGAGCTGAAACCTTATCAGAACACGATTGGAAACAGACAGGATTTCTGTGCAACAGCGGAAAAAGCGGGAACAGTTACGTTTGTTACTACGCTGGATCAGGGAACAGCAGTCTCAAAGCTTTATTCCAAGTTTATTGTGGCAGTGAAGTCCAGGAATGTATTTCAGCCGGTGAGCCAGGAGTTTTATATTACCAATCCAGAGGCGATTGCGGCGCATACGGCGGTCAATCCGGTGACGACTTCGATCAAAGGTATCACGGCCGACAATGCGGGGATTTTGGCGCTTTCTGATTTAGGTGTGCAGCATGCAAGTTATGAGCTGGCAATTGACAGATTTTTCCAGCCAGGCGCGGGCGTTCCTTATACATATAATGGAAATGTCTACAGTTTTAATCAGTCGGTAGTGGCTGAGTATGATATGATCATGTCGCTTTTTGCATTACAGCAGGTAGAGGTTACGATGAATATTGTCAACTTCTACAATGATGCGACACTGATAACAATAAAGCCTTCTGCACGTGTGAAGGGATATCGGCACTATGCGTTTAATACGGACGAGCAGCAGGGTGCAGAGGCGATCGAAGCACTGATGTCTTTCCTGGCAGTCCGTTATAGCAATCCGGCAACGGGGCTGATCTCCAACTGGATCATCGGAAACGAGGTAAACAACAATAATCCGTGGTATTTTGCGGGGAATTACAACGTAGCGAACTTTACCCTAGAATATGAGAAGGCATTCCGCATGTGCTATAATGCCATTAAGAGTGAAAACGCAAATGCACGGGTGCTGACCTGTATCGATCAGAGATGGATGTGGGAGGACGGCACTGCAAACCAATATGGAGCAAAGAAATTTATCGATGCGTTTACGACAGATGTAACTTTGCATGGGAATGTGGATTGGGGTGTTGCATGGCATCCGCATCCGGTTCCGCTGACAGCAGCCAAGTTCTGGGATATGCCATCAAACTATAAGGCGCTTAGATTGATTGATCATACACCAAATACGAAGATGATCAATCCTCAGAATATGGAAGTGTTCACAAACTATATGACACAGCCTGCTTACCTTGCACCGAATGGACAGGTGCGCTACATTTGTATATCTGAGATATTATTTAATTCACAGACCTCCAACGAAGCAACACAGGCAGCTTCGTTTGCATACGCATATAAACTTGCGGAGAAGAATCCATATATCAAAAGTTTTATCGTTCACAGAACCGTAGATAATATTTACGAGAAAAATGCAGATGGTATTGCGTGTGGTCTCTATAACTGTGATGCGAATGGCTGGATTACGACACCCAAGCAGATTTATGACGTGTTTAAGTATATTGACACGCCGCAGTCTGATGCATATACACAGTTTGCACTGCCGATCATCGGTGCGTCAAGCTGGGCGGCGCTAGGTTGTAATTAGAAGACGCTGTGGGGGATGATGCAAAAGAGGACTTTTGTGTAGACAAGCAGGACGGATCAGACCAGTTTTATCGTATCCAAAACAAAGAAGGGAGAAAATTAAATGAAGAAAAGATGGAGCTTGGGATTTATCCTTGTGATGCTTCTGACCCTGGTGATGCAGATCAGTGTATTTGCTGCAGGAGAGCAGGCGACGATCGGCAGCTGTACCATAGCAGGGAAAGATGTCGTGGTAGTTTCAGTAGGAAATGTTCCCACAGGGGACGGGCTGTATTACTTATTTGAATTAAAGCCATATGAGGCTGGAATCGGTGCGCGGACAGATTACTGTGCAACTGCACCAGCAGCAGAGACTGCAACTTTTGTGACACCATTGAACCTGAATGCGGCAAATTCAAAGTTGTATTCAAGATTCGTGGTAGCAACACTGCAGGGCGGTGTGTTCGTACCAGTCAGCAACGAGATGTATATCACCAATCCAGAAGCAGTTGCAACGAAGGCGACAGATTACCCAGTCCGCTCTAAGAAGGGACTTACAGCTGATTGGAGATATTCGAATGAGCTTGCAGCGCTTGGCACAGGATATGCAGCATATGAGCTTGATATTAGTAGATTTTACATGGGTGGCGGCATCAACTATCAGTACAACGGAAAGAATTATAGTTTTAATTCAGGAGTTGTAGCGGAGTACGACGCAGTTGTCAAAATGTTTAACAGCGCAGGCTGTAACGTAGTAATGGTAATCAAGAACAGCTTTAATCCGGCAACAGCGGATTTGATTTGTCCTGCGGCCCGTGTGCCGGGAAAGAACTGCTATGCGCTCAATGTAGTGGAGCAGGGTGGAACAGAGAAGATTGAAGCGCTGTTATCATTCCTTGCAAACCGTTATTCTGGTGGTTCTTATGGAACAATCCATAACTGGATCATCGGAAACGAGATCAACAACAATTCGCCATGGCATTATATGGGGGAGACAGATGTTGACCAGTTCTCCGCACAGTATGCGAAGGAGTTCCGTGTATGCTATAATGCGATTAAGAGCCAGAATGCGGGCGCACGTGTGTTCTTGAATATCGACCAGAGATGGACACATACAGACAGCAATACACAGGCATTTAAGGGAAGAGATGTTCTGGACAAATTTGCAGCAGCGATTACTGCAAGCGGTAATATTGACTGGGGACTTTCTTTTCATCCACATCCAGTTCCACTGTTTAACACAGCATTTTGGAATTTACCGCCAGCTTATGCTGGACTGAAGCTGATTGACCATACGGACAACTCAAAGATGGTTAATCCTTCCAATATTGATGTAGTTACCAGTCATATGATGCAGGAATCTATGTTGGCACCAAACGGAAGTATTCGTCATATCATTATTTCTGAAATGGGCTTTACCTCTGCAAATGCGCAGATCGCAACAAACGAGCAGATTCAGGCTGCAGCAATGGTTTATGCTTATAAGCTTGCGGCACAGAATCCTTGCATAGAGGGTGTTATCATCCATCGTGAGATTGATAATGCATCTGAGGCAGCAAATGATGGAATGGCAGTTGGTATTATGACAGCTGCAGGTGTTCCAAAGCCGGCATATGAGGCATTCCGCTTAATGGATGTAGGTAATACAGATTATCTGCTTCCTGTTCTGGGTGCATCAAGCTGGGCAGAATTGGGCTGCAACTAAAAGGTCAATAATCAACGGGAAGCCAGTAAACCAGGCTTCCCGTATTTTTATGCACACGGCACCCAAAGGAAGTATGTTAGCTGGAGCTGACGGGTGTCTGACACGTGAGTAGAGGAAAGGCTTTTCTCCTACTCGATTGATAGAAAATATAATGGAATGATGGGAAGATATGGTAAAGAGGGAATTAGGCACAGAATTTAGAAATACGGGACGCAAAAGAGATGTTCTTCCAGATGTTTTAAAAGGCTTTGGTATTATTCTGGTAGTGCTGGGGCATTGCATTCAGGCAAGTTATGGCGAGGGAGATACATTTTTCGAAGATAAACTGTATCAGTTGATCTATAGTTTTCATATGCCTTTGTTTATGGTTGTCAGTGGTTATTATGCCTGGAATAGTATCCATAGGGCAGTAATCCCACAGGAACGGTGGAAAATGATTAAAAAGAAGTGTATGTATCTCATTACGCCCAATGTTGCATGGAAATTGATAGAATATCTATATTTGTTTGCGACAGGTGCCTATGTCTATTCAGGGAGAGGCGTGCTCGTGAAAGAAGTTATCATCGGAATTTTAACAAACTTCTGGTTTTTATGGGCAGTGTTCTATTCCTTTCTCCTAGTGTGTCTGATGCATTATAAGTTTCATGACTCCATATGGATGTATGTCCTTGTTTTTATTGCCATGTTTTTTACGCCGGATGGTCTGGGTCTGATGGCGTGCAAATACGTGCTGCCATATTATCTTATAGGATTTTATGTCAATAAACATAAGAATTTTCTTCTGGCAAAAACAGCTGTGCTGGGTGACGAGCGCAGGAGGAAAGGCGCGGCATTTTTTGTCAGCGGTATTTTGTTTTTTGTCCTTATGTCCTTTTTTAATGTGGATTCCTTTGTCTATTTGACAGGATATAAGCTCATAGGAAAAGACTATTGGGTGCAGCTGCGGATTGATGTTTATAGATTTCTTGTTGGGTTATGTGGTATCGTTTTTTTGAGTCTTTTCTGGAGTATTTTATTGAATCTTTGCGGGCAGTGGAAAATCGGGATGAGGCTGCTTGCCTATTTGGGTACGAAGGGGATGGGGATTTATATTGTTGCCGGTATACCAATGAGGTATCTTGTTTTTCAGCTGGCAGAGGATGGAAAGCCATGTTATGGGGTTAATCTGGCACAAACTGTGTTTATATTGTTTTGGTCGGTTATTATTGTTGAGGTGTTGAGCAGAATTAAGGGGGTGCAAATGCTTGTAGGGCAATGAACATAGTATTTTGATAATGATGAGTATGGGAACTGCGGAATGCAGTTCTTTTTTTGCACACGTATGCCCAAAAGAAGTATGTCATCTGAGGCTGACGGGTATCTGGTGCGAGAGAGAAGGGCATTCCCTTGCTCAATTGTGGGTACAGCTTGACACAGCTGTACCCACAATTCCAGATTGGAATCAATATTACGATTCGGCGGTGTTCTGTGCGACCATGACCTGCATGGCGGCGAGAATGACCTGCAGCTGTTTGTCAGTGCATTTGTGTGCGTAATTGTTGAGTTCCTGAATCAGAAGGCTGTTGTTTGTAGATAGGAACATGAGACTGTCCAGTGAGAGATTTAGAATGTCACATAGTTTGAAGAGTACTTTGACAGACGGCATACGGTGTTCACTTTCCAGATGCATGTAATGAACGGGTGAGATATCTACCATTTCCGCGACCTGTTCCTGTGTGAGATTCATTTTGATACGCGCTGTGCGGATCGCATTTCCTAAGGCGCCTTTTTCCATATGTATTCTCCTTTCTTTATTAAAATAAAGTGTATTTTATATAGAGCATGTCAGGAAAAGGTTTTCAAGCATGCTCTAAATAAGCATATAGAGAATAGAATTTGATGAAAACAAACATAGAGAGATATTAAAATTCTCAATAAGAGATTAAATGTGCAAAATATGTTGATAAATTTAGAATAAAATGGTTCTCTGTACGAGATAGACAGAAACAGTTGAACAGCAAGGCAAATTTGCAGATCATGTGATCGTTTCTGAAAAATGTGTATTTTACGGATAATTTTGACATTTTTTGACCTGGACAAAAGCAGGAAAATATTTCAAGAAAGAAAAAATGGTTGCAATTTCTCTTAGAAGGAAATATAATATCTCTTAAAGAGAATCAAACTTCTCTTTAAGAGATATTATCGATGCCGTATTATCGTGCAGGATCGGAGACATCAGCCAATGGGGAGAAAAGAGGAAAGATCAGGTACAACAGGTAAAATTGCGTTATTGGCTCAAAACTGGATGGACTTTGCTGATTTTATCAAGTCTAACGCTGTAATGGCAGGTTGTATTGCGGCATTGCTTGCCCTGACTTATGGAGGACAGGCTTTTTCGAACTATTACTACATTGACAAAGAGCATCTGATCAATTATCCGGGCGGGTTTTATAACTGGGATGAAATAGGGCGTTTTGGATTGATTTTTATCAAGAAATTTCTGAATCTGTCGTGGTACAATCCGTATCTGGGCGGTGCACTGCTGCTGATCGCACTATGGCTGACAGCAATGGCAGCAGGATATCTGTTTCATATGATTGACCGACGGATCGGGAGTATACAGCTGGGGATCTTCATGCTGCTTTTTTTAGTTTATCCTGTGTATGCTGAGCAATTTTTGTTCCAGTTTCAAGCTTTTGAGGTGGTATTGGCGATATTTTTCCTGATGATATCAGACTGGTATATCATACAGGCGGTTCGGGAAAAGAACAGAGCAGCTTTCCTGGTATCCATTCCATGTACAGTGATTTCTTTTGGGGTATATCAGAGTATGGTGCCCCTTCAATTGTGTCTTTATATAGGAATGTTTCTGGTACTGGCCTATGTGCAGGAGGGAGGGCAGGAGCATGTACTGGCATCTTATGTCAGAAATGCTCTTATTCATTTTCTGGTTACATTTGGCACCTATGAAATAATCGCCAAACTGTTCTTCTCCGGAAGTGGATACCTGACAGACCAGATTGCGTGGAAAAGGGGAACAATTCGTCTGATTGGCGGCTATTATCTCACTTTTTTGCGTCCGGATGGTATGTATGCAACAGTGGCTTATGATATCTGCAGTGCCATATTACTCATAGCGCTGGTGCTACTTTTCTGGAGACTGCGGCGCAGGTCGGCGGGATATGTGCTTGGGGGGATTGGGGTAATGATTTCGCCATTGTTTCTCGCGCTTGTGATGGGAGTTCCGACAGCCGTAAGGGCGCAGATGATGCTCCCGATGGCAGATGGATTGATGTGGCTGTTTGGCATGCATGTGATCTGCACGGAATTGAAAGGGTGCTGGAGGAGGTATTCCTGTGCGCTTTTAGTGTTTATTGGCGGGATTGTAATATTGAGCAATGCCTCACCGTTGATGCGGTTGTTTTATACGAGGGATGTTATTGGAAAAGCAGATGACATGGCGGCTGTTATGATCGTAGATAAAGTTGGAAAAATACCTTCCGCGCAGGAGGGAAAACCACTGATTTTCATCGGACACAAAGATGCCCTGGTCAATCCAGCCTGTTTTCAGTCAGATCAGTATATGACATATGTTTCCATGTCTGCCTACGAATTAAACTACATGACGGAACCACAGTTTTTTTTCTCTTCCTGCAGGATCATAGGATATCTGAGGACGTTGGGATTTGACCAGTTTGCAGAACCCACAATGGAAATGATGGCATCTGCTTATGGAGACTGCGAAGATATGCCTGTATGGCCATTGGAGGGTTCGGTGAGGGAATTTGAGGAGTATATTATTGTAAAATTAGGTGAGCGATAGTTCGCATATAAGAAAGTGAGGAGTATAAAGATGTTTCAGAAAATGATGCAAAGAACAGTGCTGGCATATCTGCTGATCTTGTTGGTCATCGGTCAGGCAGTACTGCCAGTAAACGCCATGACAGTATATGAGAGTGATGGAGTATATCATGAGGAAGGGTATATTTTTATTGGGGAAAGCCACAGTGTTCTGGCTGCTCACGCAGTTGGAATGAAAGCGGATGAGGTTGGGAATGTTTTCCATCTGGGAGACAATATGGATATTTCATATGTGCATCGGTGGGATAGCAGCAGGGAGGTCACAAAGGATGGCAGCAGCAATACATTTACGATGAGAGGAAACCTGTTTTTTGTCTTTGAGGGCAACAATGCAGGAGTAGATGATGTACTTCAGACAAGCAAGGAATATATCTACAGTGACGGAAATGGAAAACGCGGGCGCGGTGTGGAGAAGATTCACGAGATTATCAACAACAATCCTAATATTGCGCACTGGAATATTATATCCCTTCACGGCGCGGTATCCGCGGCCAAGGGATCAAAAGAAATCGCGAACTACTATGTCAATTCTTACCGCAATTGGATGACTTATGAGTTCCCGGATGCGGATTGCTATTTCCTGTCTGTGGCGACTATGACCAAATATTACAAGGCTACATCGGATAAAAAAGTGTTTAATAATACTGTGAGAGCAGCATTTCCAGATGAATTTTTGGACTATACGGATTTCTATGCGGCGAGAAGTCCGCAAAGAATGATTGACACGATTCATTGGGATTATGATACCTACATGGATCTGATTGCAGATGTGATCCAGAAAACAGGACAGAAGAGACAAGGGCAAGACGAAACACAGGTGACGGATATTGTTGTGGAGTTTACAGTTACAGAGGTACAGGCTGTACTATACACAAATGACAGGACAGTCATATATGCGCAGCCGTCTCTGGAGAGTAGCGTAATTCTGCCAATATGTGAAGCAGGTATTCCGATTCAGGTAACAGGGATTACAAGCAATGGGTTCTTCCGCGTCTGTGTCAGCCCTGATGGAACAGATTCCTATATAGCAGGTGAAGGTCTGGCACCAATGCCATAAGGCAAACAAATCTCAAAAGGAGTAAGATGAGAGCATTTTATAAATATATCAGAGAGTATTGTAGTCTATGGATTGTTGTGTTGCTGCTTGTACTTATCAGCCATGGTACGATGCTCCTGGGCAATAGTATTGGCATAGACACAGAAGATATCATTACATTAAAAGATGCATTTTATGGAGAGTGGCTTTCCATGGGTAGACAGGGGCTTGTCCTGCTCAAGCTGCTTTTTGGAACGAGTATATTTAATCCGCATTTTGCGGGGGTGATGACACTGATCTTTCTGACAGCGGCATGTTTTTTGTGGACGTATCTTTTTTATTGTGTTTCAGGGAAAAAGAATGGAACAGCAGCTTTTGGGTTTTCCATATTGCTGGTCGTCTCTCCATTAATCACAGAGCAGCTGTATTTCAAACTTCAGGCTATGGAGGTGACGTTGGGATTCTGCATGATGGCAGTCAGTCTGCTTATGGTGTATCGCGCTGCCACTGCCACGGATATAAAAAAAAGATCGGTGCTCCCTGCTGTGTCTGTGGTATTTAATATCGTTCTGTTCAGCCTGTATCAAGTGATGGTTCCGCTGTTTCTCTTTGGGGCTGCGGCCTGTGTTTTTCTGTATTGCTTTTTTCAGGAAGATGCGGCGGCAGATGTCTTAAAAAGGTTAAGTATATTATATGTCTTAGAATTTATGGGCAGTTTTGTGTTTAATCAGATCATTACCGCAGCCTGGTTCAGCAGTGGGGCGGGATATCTGACAGGGCAGGTTCGGTGGTTTTCGCAGTCGTTTAAGGATTGTCTGATCAATATTTACTGGCATGTCAAAGCTGTTGTGCTGGGACAGGGATTGTATTATTCCAAATTGTATCCTGTGGGGTGTCTGCTTTTGGTTGTCATCGTTTTGTGTGCTGTCAGGAAAAGGGAGAGTGTGTTGATGCGTGTGGGCGGATGTGTCAGTCTGCTATTGGTAATTGCTGCACCCTTTTATATGACAGTTCTCTGTGCAGTGGAACCTGTTATGCGCTCGCAGATGGTGATGCCGTTTGCCCTTGCCTTTGTTGTATATGCACTCATTTTGTGTCTGGAGAGCAGACGGAGTGCAGTACAAATCTTTCTGATTGTATGTGTGATCGCAGGGTATGTGCAGTTAAAAGGTACTATGATACTGAATTACACAGACGGCGTGCGGTATGAAAGTGATGTGCGTATTGCAGAGACCATTATGCAGGAAATAAACGAACTGGAAGATGAGATACATTCCTATCCGGTAATTTTTATGGGAAAGCATGAGGCAGAACTAAATAACTCCTGCGTGAAAGGTGATACCATTGGGTACTCGTTCTTTGAGTGGGATGTGGACGTTGAACCGCGTGGATTTTACAGCACGCGCAGAATTGTTGATTTCATGCACACTCTGGGAGGAAATTACATTCAGGGAAACGAGGAGCAGGTAATCAGGGCAGCAGAGTACAGTAAGCAGATGGCGAACTGGCCGATCAAAGGCAGCATAGCGCTGCACGATGGTTGTATCATCGTCAAATTAAGTGATTAAATGCAGAGTTCTGCATTTAAAATATTGTTGGTAGCCTGCTGAGGAGGTGAGCTGTGGGGGGAGGCTATTGTTACATGACAAAGAGAATCAGTAGGAGGAAAAGAGATGAAAAAAAAGATAAAATTGGGGTTTGCAGCGGCAATCATATTGATCTTTGCGCTGCAGATGACCGCTTTTGCAGCCGAACTGGGTGTATCGATCAATGCATGTGTGATCGTAGGGAATCAGGTTCATGTGGCTGCTGCGGGGGCGGCGCAGGCAAGTGACTCAGGACAGTATTATCTGTTTGCGCTGGAGCCGTATGAGACTGGTGTAGGTTCACGGACAGACTACTGTGCAGCGGCTCCCGTTGCGGATAGTGTAACTTTTGTAACTGATCTGAATCTGAACACAACAGCTTCTAAGTTGTACAGCAGATTCGTGGTGACAGTACTCCACGGCGGCGTGTATGTGCCTGTCAGCAATGAGATGTACATCACCAATCCGGAGGCAGTGGCAACTGTGTCAACAGGTTATCCTGCAAGGTCAAAAAAGGGTTTGATTGCTGACTGGCGCTATGTAGATGATTTGACAGACCTGAACGCAGGCTATGCCACGTATGTGTTGGATGTCAATAAGTTTTTCGAGGCGGGAGGCGTAGGTTTTACTTACAATGGCAGGAATTACAGCTTTAGCACTACGGCTGTGGCAGCTTGTGATGCGGTATGTTCCTTATTTTCCGGTCAGGGATGCAATGTGGTGATGGTAATGGTGAATTATTACAATCCTGCAACATTAGATATGATTCCGCCGTTGGGAAGGTCAGCGGGAATGACATCCTATGCGTTTAATGTCCAGGAGCAGGTACCCACGGAAAAGTTGGAAGCACTGATGAGCTTTCTGGCAGAGAGGTACTCCAATAAAGGGTATGGTACGATTCACTCATGGATTATCGGCAATGAGGTGAACAACAATTATCCGGCGCATTATCAGGGAAGTATCTCCGCAGATGAATTTGCAGCGGATTACGCGAAGCAGTTCCGTGTCTGCTACAACGCGATCATGAGCCACAACAAGGATGCGAGGGTATATACCAACATTGATCAACGTTGGAACTGGGTTGATGCAGCATCTCCCTTGCAGTATCCTTCCAGAACGTTTTTGGATAAGTTTGCAGCAACAATCACGACAACAGGAAACATTGACTGGGGACTTACGATCCATCCCCATCCAGTTCCGATGGATAACTGCCGTTTCTGGTCACTTCCGGCACCGTATTCTTCCATGAATCTGGTACAGCACAATGACAACACAAAATTTGCTACAGTACAGAATATGGAAGTGTTCACCAATCATATGAAACAGCCACAGATGCTCAGTCCAAACGGAACAGTACGTCATATGATGATCACGGAGCTTGGATTTAATGCATCTGCGCTCAGTCCATATGGATCAAATGAACAGTACCAGGCAGCAGCGCTTGTCTATGCATACAAGATGGCAGAGTCATTACCTGAAATAGAGGCATTTATCATTCACAAACAGAATGACGATCCAGGCGAAGCAGCTTCTGCTGTGTCATATGGACTCAGAGTGGGCGACACAAAGCGGTATGCTTATGAAGTATTTAAGTATATGGATACAGGCAATACGGCGTATACAGATTTTGCGCTTCCGATCATCGGAGTTTCCAGCTGGGCACAGCTTGGACTGCAATAATCACAAATACGTCAAGTGATAGAGGAGGACAGGGTGAAGGATAAGATCAGGGCAGGCAATTGGTTTAAGATATTCTTTTTTATGCTGGGCATTCTGTATCTGTTCGTCCTGCCTCCTTTTACTGCGCCGGATGAAGCAGGGCATTTTGCCACGGCTTATCACTATGCAAATGTCCTGTGCCACGGTGTGGACCCTGTCGTGGAAAGCACGGCAGGAAATGTTTACCGTCAGATCGCCATGAGAGAGCAGGATGCAGCGCTCTATGGACAGCTGGCAGCATGCGATGAAGAAGGAATCTATAGTGTTCTAACAGCATTCCTGAAGGAGGCGCCGTTATTTGCGATAGAAAATGAATTATCAGCGCAATGTTTATGCCGTACAATGCCGTATATTTTTCCGCTGTATATCCCGACTGTAACGGCTGTTTTGATATGTCGTTTTACGGGGATGGGCAGTGTCATTATGGTTTATTTTGCCAGATTTTTGACATTTTTGACAGCGTGGTACATCAGTTGCAAGGCAATTGAGAGGATTCCTGCAGGTAAAAAAATATTTCAGGTGATTGTCCTGTTTCCGATGACACTCCATTTGTTTTCCAGCTGTTCTACAGATGCGATAGCGAATGCGGCAGCAATTTATAGCAGTGCGATAATATTGTGCTACAGGCAGAGTGCTGTGAGGCTGCGCAGAACGGATGGAATAGCTTTAACGGCTGCATTGACTGTTGTGGCACTCTCGAAACCTTTTTATTGTTTCTTTTTTGCAATGGGCTTATTGATGCCGAAGAAAGTATTTGGCAGAAAAAGATATTATTATCTGTTTTGTCTGATTCCATTGTTTTGTTGGTTATGGAAGTATCTGCCGATTGTGTTTTCCTGTTTTTCAGAAGGAGATGTCAGTGCATATGCAGAATTATCGCAGGGATACTCTGTGGGATATATACTGGAACATCCAGTTCAGACTGCACTGCTGATTGTGCGTTCCATATGGAAACAGCTGCCTTATACAGGTGCACAGACAGTTGGATGGTATTTGGGTCCCTTAACAATCCGTATTCCGTTGACAGCAATTATTGTCTTTGCGGTCCTGGTGTCAGGGGCTGTATTCTGTGAAGGGGATGGTCAGCAGATATTCAGCGGAAAAGCGAGGAGTGCAATTATGCTCTTGTCTGTCCTTACATATATCTGTTGTTATGGTATGGATCTGCTCTGGTGGACGCCATTTGGAGCGGAAGTAATAGAAGGGGTGCAGGGACGCTATCTGCTGCCTGTATTTGGAATGCTGTGTGTTGCTTTGAAGCCGCAAAGAACAGTGCGATGGAAATGTTTTGGCAGCCGAGTGCCTGCAGTGTTAGTGATAGCAGTGCTGACGCATATCTATGTTTTGGCAGATGTATTCCAACAGTTGAAATAAAAGATAAAAGATAAAAGATAAAAGATAAAAGATAAAAGATACGATGGTCTGTCTGTGCAATCTACAGTTATACTCACGGTAAATGAAATTTGCCGTGAGTATTGCGCCAGCCGCAGCCGCGAAGCGGCATATTTCCTTATACGCATTGCGTATTTGCGTCTGTGTGCATCATTTTATACTGATTATACTGAGCGGTCAGTCTTTTTGACCGCCAGTATAGATAGGGGAAGAAGAAATGAAGAAGGTATTTAGAAAAAAGACAGCAGTATTAATACTGTGTAGTATGATTTTGGCTGTTGCGGTGAACTGTCCGGGATTGTTTGTCAGTGCGGCGACAGTTTTTGTAAGCGATGGAAACTCTTATGACGAGGGATATATTTTTATAGGTGAGAGCCATATGCAAATTGCGTCGTTCGCCATGCAGCAGGATGCGCTTGGTAATATTCCGGGACTTGACGGCGTCCGTTATTCCATTTTTGTGGACAGTTCTGTCGTGGCAAATGATCGAGGCGATCCGGGAACTTTTACCATGTCTGGAAATCTGTTTTTTGTATATGAAGGGACAGAACGAACAGAGGAACTGCAAAAGCAGATTAGTAAGGAGTACATATACAGTGACGGAGCAGGGAAACAAGGCGGTGCTGTGCAGAAGATCCATACCATTATAGATACCAATCCCAATATTGCGCACTGGAATATCATTTCTTTTCACGGTGCAAATTCCGCTTTGAAGGGGAGTCAGGAGATTGCAGACTACTATGTAGCGTCTTACAGGAACTGGATTGATTACGAATTTCCGGATGCTGACATTTATTTGCTTCCGCAATCTACTATGACGAAAAATTTCAAGGTTTTCTGCAGGGGGAATGAGGATGTATTCAACCGCACACTAGAAGCAGCCTTTCCGGACCAATATCTGGATATCATGCCGTTCTTCTGGGAGCATTACCCACAGGGATTGAGTGAACAAATCAGGAGGGGATTATGAAAAAAATCAATAAAGGAACAACATTTATGACAGCGGCTGTCCTGGCAGGAAGTATGGCGTTTATGTCAGGGTGTGGCGCGTCTGACAAGTCGGCGGCAGACCAGGCGGAAAGCGTGACGATACAGGAAGAAAGTATCGCGGAAGTGGCGGAAAGCAACACTGAGGAGATACGGAGTACACAGGTGGAGACAGAAACGGAATCCCCGACGACTGCGGAGACAGAGGTTGAAACGGAAACGGAGACAGAGACTGAAACGGAGGCAGAAACAGAAAAGGAGAGCGAAGTTAAGACGGAATCGCAGGCAGAGACTATGAGCAAGTCAGAAGAGCAGCCGCCTAAAGCACAGGAAGAGGCTCCGGCCGTGGAGGGGACTGTATCAGAGGGTGATTTTGCAGTGGTCGTAAAAGGTGTCACAATCCCGCTCAAGGGTGATATGAGTGTCTACGCAGCCCAGCTGGGCGAGCCGGACGCATTTGGTTCTGCCAAGAGCTGCACAGAGGCAGGTGATGACAAGGTTTACACATACGGTGGCGCGGTGATTTATACTTATATTACTAATGGTGTTGATGTCATTTCGTTGATTGAGATTACAGGCGGTGAATCGCTTCCATCAGGAATCCGGATCGGAAGCACCAAAGCGGAAGTGATTGCAGCCTACGGAAGCTCCTATGCGGAAGAAGGGACAGAACTTCTGTATGAGATGGGAAATAAGACAATCGGAATACAGATGAATGGAGATACAGTATCCTTTATTGAACTATACTGATGATAAGGAGAGAGAACAATGGTATTTAGCTCCTGTATATTTTTATTTTTCTTTCTGCCGATCACATATTTGCTGTACTGCATCTGTCCCAATATAGAAGGAAAGAATGCGGTGCTGATTCTTGCAAGTCTGTTTTTCTATGCTTTTGGAGAGCCGGTGTATATTCTGCTCATGATTGGTTCCATATTGATCAATTATGTGCTGGCGCGCCTGATTGCGTCAGCACAGCAGGGGGCGAAAGGAATCCTTGCCCTGACAGTGCTGTTCAATATCGGAATGCTTGTTGTGTTTAAATACAGCGCTCTGCTGGTGGAGACAACCGGAAGACTGTTTGGTGTACAGCTGTCGGTACCAGGGATCGCGCTTCCGATTGGTATCTCCTTTTATACATTTCAGGCGCTCTCCTATTGTATTGACGTGTACAGGGACAAGAATACGGTACAGAAGAATGTGTGGAAGTTGATGCTGTATATTTCGTTCTTCCCACAGCTGATCGCAGGACCGATTGTCAAATACCATGACATTGAATCGCAGCTTTCTGACAGGCGTGTCACAATTGAGGACACGGCGGCAGGGATACAGCGGTTTATCTGTGGTCTTGGAAAGAAGCTGCTGATCGCGAATGCGATGGCTTATATTGTGGATACGCTCTATACGACGCAGATGAGGTTCTGGCTCACGGCATGGATCGTGGCAGTGTGCTATATCTTTCAGATTTACTTTGATTTCAGCGGTTATTCGGATATGGCAATCGGACTTGGCAGAATGTTTGGTTTTACTTTTCAGGAAAACTTCAATTATCCATATATTTCTGGGAATATACAGGAGTTCTGGCGCAGATGGCATATTTCCCTGTCCACGTGGTTCAAAGAATACCTCTATATTCCGCTTGGCGGAAACCGCAAGGGTGAGACGCGGACGATGGTCAATAAGCTGATTGTGTTTATGGCGACAGGGATATGGCACGGGGCAAACTGGACTTTTCTGGTGTGGGGACTTTTCCATGGACTGTTTATCACTTTGGAGTACAAGAAAATTATTCCACTGAAAAGCAAGGTGTTTGCGCACATTTACACGATGCTTGTGGTCATCTGCGGCTTTGTGGTTTTCCGGGCAGACACGATCGGTCAGGCCGTGCATATTCTGGCAGCGATGTTTACAGGATTTCATGTGGAGCCGTCTGAGCGGATGATGATCGCGAAGCTTTTGACACCCTATCATGTTGTGTGTATACTTGCAGCGGTGCTTCTCTCAGCGCCAGTCAGTGTGTGGCTGAAAAAGAGAATAAAGCATCAGGCAGTCCTGTATGCGGCTTCTGTTGTATTGCTGGTTTTCTGTATGATGAATCTGGCAGCCAGCAGTTACAATCCGTTTATTTATTTTCGGTTCTGAGGAGGTGTATTGATGAGAGGATTCAGACAAAAACAAAAGACCGTGAAGGTGTGACGGACAATGGCTTTTTCCAGATTGATCTTGTTGAAACGGTGGCTTATGTTCATGGAGAAGGGCTGAACTAAAAATTTATTTCACAACTGTTAATATGGATATACATTTTTTATACAGATATGTTATAATAAAATATATATGTTCATTATTATAAGAACTAAAATATGATAATATCAATAAAACAGGAGGAAAGAATTTATGAGAAACAGAAAACAAAAGTGTATGATGGCATGTGCTGCAATTCTGGCAGCGATCACAGTGATGTCTGCTCTGCCAGGCAGTCAGACCGTGGAGCAGACAGGAAACGGGACAGTGACCGAGGTGCACATGGACTATGCAGCACAGGAAAATGTGCTTCCGGTGACGCTGCTTGATATGACAGGAGCAGACTTACAACTGCAGCCATCCGCGCAGTTGACGACACCGCAGGGCAATCTGTACCGCAGTGAGCTGACCAATGAGTGGATTGATATCAGTCTGCAGAATCAGCGTCCAGTCGCGATCATGGTTGATAATGAGAAGATGGCACTTCCGCATTATGGACTGACTGAGGCAGATGTCGTGTACGAGATGATGAACAGCACTGCAAATGGACGCATCACTCGACTGATGGCGGTTGTGAAGGATTGGGGGAAGATTACACAGTTTGGAAGTATTCGAAGTGTAAGGCCTACCAATTTTATGCTCGCAGCGGAGTGGAATGCAATTTTGTGTCACGATGGAGGTCCGTTCTACATTAACGACTGGGCTGCGAAGCCTTATTCAAACAATTTGAGCGGCGGATTTAAGCGCATAAATAATGGGAAAAAGAGAGAATTTACCGAGTATGTCTGCACGGGCGAGATCGCAAGCAGGATTCAGAAGGCTGGTTATACCAAGGAGTACAACGCATATTATCCTGGACAGCATTTTATATTCTCAGATGCGGAGATCGATCTGTCAATTTATCCAGAAGCCATACCATGTGCGGAGATCGATCTAAGCTTGGCGTTCCCGCATAATCAGTCAAAACTGATCTACAATGCGGTGACAAATACTTATGATTATTATGAGTACGGAAAGGCTCATACAGATCCACTGCATAACAACGCACAACTTTCATTTAAGAATCTGTTGATACAAGATACTACGTTTTCGCAGCTGGATAAAAATGGATATATGATCTACAATGCGATCGATGTAGGACGTTCTGGGTATTATATTACAGATGGAAAGATGATTCCAGTGGTATGGGCAAAGACTGGGGAAAATACACCAACTGTTTATTATAGATTGACAGGCGAGCAGCTGGTGCTCAATACTGGTAAGACATACATCGCATTAGTGCCCTCTGATTCATGGGCAAATATTGTGATTAAATAATTGAATCAGTGCTATGATTACCACACATACGGAAAAGAGCTTTGACTGGAGAAGAACATGAAGAGAAAGAATATAGGAAAATGGATATATGCGATACTGTTTTTTGTGGTTTGCATGATCCATTCTGTGGGAATGCTGTTTTACCATTCAGAGCTTGCAGAAAACAGGACACTGTCGGAAAAGCCTGTATTTTGGGCAGAAGAAGGGTGGAACAGGGATTATTTTCAGGAACTGCAGACCTATGTGTCGGAGCATTTTGCCTTTCGCAGTGAACTGGTAGCTGCAGATAGTATGATTAAATATAAGCTTTTTCATACGCCCAGTGACGACCAGGTGGTAATCGGAAAAGAGGACTGGCTTTTCTTTGGAGAGACTCTTTCTGATTATGCGGGAGTTACGATGACAGACAGTGAGCTTGACCAGATCGCATCAAAAATGACAGAGGTTTGTGATTATATCGAAAGTCAGGGGAAGAAGCCGCTTTTTGTTATTGTGCCGAATAAAAATCAAATTTATCCAGAATATATGCCGATGCGTTTTGGTAACAAGGCAGAGCAGAGTAATCTGACACTTTTGCAGGAGAAACTGCTGCAGGCGGGGATTCCATATGTAGATGCATACCATATTTTACTAGAGGGTAAGATAGAAGACGAGATGTATCTGCACGAGGATACACATTGGAACAATACAGGAGCACGGCTTGTTCTGAACGAGATTTATAAGGTGTATGGTTTGACAGACCGCTATGAGCTTACAGTTTATCAAATTGAGGAGAGCCACAGTCCTGATCTATATGCGATTCTTTTTCCGGCTGTAGAGCATTTTGAAGCGCAGCGTATCTATAAGGATGGCAAGAGTTACCAGTACATTGGCAGAATGCATAGTGTGGATGACTTGAAAATCCGTACAGCTGCTGAGGATGGAAATGGAAAATCGATACTCGTTTATCGCGACAGCTTTGGTAGGGCATTGATCCCGTATATGGGCGGAACCTTTGACAATGTTACTTTTAATCGCTCGACACCGTATGATCTTTCGCTGGTGAAAGATACAGAATGTGATTATGTTCTGATTGAAATTGTTGAGCGCAATCTTGCGGATTTAGGGCAGATACAGATACCTTAAATAAAAGATGCAAAACGAATGATAAATAGGAATGGCGAAGTGCTTTTACAAGAATAAAAAATAAATAATTACAGATAATAACCATGTATAGGAAGAAATTCAAGGATAAGAATTTCGGAAAGGCATGGTTATTTTTGTGGCAAATGTAGTGTTATATCTTATGGCAAAACAGAATGTATCATTGGCAAAGGAAGATGTGGAGCTCTCGGATGTAGCGAGCGTTTACTGTGAGGACAAGACGGTAAGGGCAAAGGCTGAGGCGATTAAGATACACCGTTTCCGGCAGGATGGACAGCCAAGAGTGGTGGTTAGTGTCTTGAAGATCATAGAGCAGATCACGAAGCTCTGTCCGGGAATTACGGTCGAGAATATCGGTGAGACAGATATTATCATAGAGAGGGCATCGCTACAGCATGATAAGCCGGAACAGAAAAACGGGTTGGGGGCGTATGTCAAGATTGCGTTTGTGTCGCTGATCTGTTTTTTTGGTTCCGCGTTCACGATCATGGCGTTTCACAATGATGTCGCGCTGTCAGATGTGCTGGGCAGGATCTATCAGCTGGTGACGGGTGTGGAGTCAGACGGGTACACAGCGCTTGAAATCTCGTATTCGATCGGCCTGGCTGCAGGGATTATTGTATTTTACAATCATATCGGCGGCAAGCGGCTGACCTCCGATCCGACGCCGCTGGAGGTGGAGATGCGCAACTATGAGCGGGATGTCAATCAGGCGCTTGTGGAGATGGCTGACCGGCAGAAACTGGAGAAGGATGTGGATTGATGGTCTGGAAAATCATATTGTTGTGGATAATCGGGATCAGTTCAGGGCTCATGGTCTCTGCGGGAGTATTTACCGTGCTGTTTGTGGTCGGTCTGGTTCCGCGGTTTGCAGGGAGGACGGACACAGCCAGGTGTGAGATTTTTTATGAGGAGTGCCTGATCTTTGGCGCGATACTGGCAGATGTTCTTAGTGTGTTTCCGGTAAAGGGTTCTCTTGGGAGCGACCCTGATATCTTGCTGAAAATATTGTTAATTCTGATTGGCATTTTTGCAGGTATTTTTGTCGGCTGTCTGTCCATTGCGCTCTCGGAAGTGCTTGACGGCATACCGATTTTTGCAAGAAGGGTAAAATTAAAGATGGGTGTGAGCATTGCGGTGCTTGCAATCGCGCTTGGTAAGATCGCGGGCTCACTTGTGTATTTTATCAATGGCTTTTTTGAAGGGATTTAGGGAGGATAGGATTGA
>JAIEEY010000027.1 GCA_029067205.1 Lachnospiraceae bacterium | reverse complement strand
TCCTTATTATTTTTGAAAAAACTATTTGATCTTAAAGTATATTTGTGAATCTATGTTATTTAATATCCCGCTATCCACGGTCAAAATAACTAACCGGATATTTCTGACTGTATCTGGCGAGTTTTTGTACAATGCGGTCATATTCCGCTCCCGTTTGCGGCGTTGGACAGTAATCATTTTTGGTGTCTGTGGAAGAAACTTTACAGGGAATGACATTACTCTCCCCATATGACACATTTCCAGCATTGTCCACAAAAAAGGACTGTTGGAAGATAAAGGTATCCTTATCACTTGGATTTTTGTTTGCACCGAAACTAAAATTGCCCAAACTGTAGCAGATAACTTTTCCCTGATAAATCTCTATCCCTTGTACTACATGCGGATGTGCACCTACAACAATGTCAGCGCCATAGTCAATAGCGCGATGAGCGAATGCCTCTGTAGTGGCATTGCTCTCATACTCCCGTTCAATTCCTCCATGGAACATAACGCAGATGATGTTACAACCGTTATCTCTCAAATGAGTTATGAGATTCTGAAGTTTTTTGGCTAAAGAATTATTCATCTCCCAACAATTCAATCCAATAAAACCCGTTTTGATGCCATTTCTCTCAAGAATGCAGGTCTCCATTTCCCCGCAGTATGCAATACCGTTATCTGCCAGAAGCTGTCTGCAGGAATCATATCCTGCCTGTCCGCAGTCATAGGTATGGTTGTTTGCCAGATTTACCACTTCTATGGAACCACTCAACAGGGCGCCAACATATTCTGGTTCACCTTTGATCGGAAATTTCTTTTCGACAACCTGTGGATATCGGGTCAGTGCACCCTCCAGATTTACGTAAGTAATATCATCCTGTTCAAAGATTTCTTTTACATTTTGGAAAAAGTAATCATTGCCATACAATTCATAGTAATCCCGCAACAGGTTTCCACCGCCCTGCCCCTTGAAACCGCCCAGTGTACAGTCCCCGGCAAAGGATATGGTAAGTTCTCTGATTTCTTCCTGCATTCTGGCCACTTTCTCAGCATCTGCAGGATTGGTTGCCGACCGCCCCTCCGCTTTTCCAAAATTGACATAGTGCTGGTACAAGATTACAGGATCTGTTCCTGCTTCTGCCATCACATCTGGATAGGTATCCGCATAATAATCTGCATCAAAAATTGTGCCGTCCGACATCCTTTCTGGCGCTGCACATACAGTGATGCCATTGGCAAGCATTGCTGACAGTGCTATTATAAAGATCAAAATGTTTTTATTTCTCATACGATACCTCCATTTTCTTATGACATAGTTCTCTATTATTTTCTAATTTATTGTATCAGCTTCCTAAGAAATGGTACCTTAGACCAAAGTACTGTAACTGGCACACACAATAGTACCGTTCCGATTGTCAAAAGCGGAATGGATAGAAGCGGCATACACAAAGCCATTTTCACCCCAATCTTAGATAGCAATAGAATTATCAGGGGATGCAGAAGATATATCCCAAATGTTGTGCCTGCACCGAATGTCAGTACTTTTTCTGCTTTCCATAAACTGTCTGTCTTTTCACCTATAGCCTGTATATTCACAAAGATAGCAGCCGCAATAAAAAAGGTCGTTGCAGCAAAAGGTGTATTCATAATATATGTTGGACGACCTGCTGACTGTGCGTGAAGTGCTCCCAAAACCACTGCCAGCAAGAAGCTTACCAATCCCATACCATACAACAGGATTCGCATTCCCTTTGTAAGCTTTCCACCCCAGCTATGCAGGGAATGTCCTAAAATAAAGTATCCAAGATATCCTCCGAACAGGTAAAAATCATTTGCTGCAAAAAAATCCATCACCAGATACTTAAACTTAAACTCAAAATTGAGCATCGTTGGAACCAGCAATGCAGTGACAAAGAATACACACAAGAAATACATACATACATTTTTTTCCGCAACACTTTTTTTCACAATCGGAACGATCATATACAAGATGGCAATCATTGGCAGAAACCAAAGATGATAATACCCATGCTTCTGAATCAATGCCAAAATTATATCATTCTTGATATTCTGAAATGTAAAGCGCTCTCCTTTATCTAACAGATCTACCACTTGGTAAAACGCTTTCCAAATATAATATAGAATGAAAAAATGCATTGTCTTATGCAAAAGCATACTTTTTATTCCAACTTCTTTTTGGGGATTCAATGCAAGTGCACCACTGATCATGACAAAAAGAGCTACTCCTGTAAAAGCAAGACAGTTAAAGCTGTTTGTAATGATAAACTGTACACTGTCAACGGAAAAATACTCTATCTGTTGTGCCGAAATGTGTACCATTACTACTAAAATGCAGGCAATAACGCGTATAAAATCAAGATAGACAATGCGTCTGTTGGCAGAACCTTTTTCAATTTTCGATATCAAATTCTCATTCATACTCATATTGACTTTCTTGAAATGGAATATAGTTATTGATTTCTTTTAAAAACGTCATATTCTCTATATCCTCTGTTTTTTATTTCCGGGATATGCGCTCTTTTTCGGAAGCTTCTCCCTCGATCCATTTTGCAAACAGGATATCAATTTCCTCTTCTGTCATCCGTCGATTATGAAACCTTCCATCATCTCCTATCAGTTCATACACGGAATCACAAAGTAAAAGATATGCATCTGTACGGCGAATATCAGTAAATGAATTCCCGCGTGGTATCAATTCCCTTTTCTTCGCCAAATATTCCTCAGGCAGGATCTCTTTCCACGCTCCGTCGACGTAAGACTCTGTAATCAGATATTCGTCAGCCAAGAGGTCCGACAAAAAGTCATCTTCACAATCATGTTGTATTCCATAGATCATTTCCGAGCTTGGATCACAATCAACTTCAAGCTTTAATACATTAGAACAATACAAAATACCATTTTTGTCAGTAACTTCACGGACATATCCATATGTACCGTTATCATTTCCGCCCAGAAGATACATTTCTTTTAGAAAATATACTTTTCTATGATCATAATTAGCAAGAATCTGTGTGTAATTTGATATCTGGACTGGGTTGCCACTTTCGTCCAGCACAGCAGGCACGATAGCGTTACCGTCAAAACAATAAAAAGTAAAATACCCTCCCATAGAACCACCTGAGTCATGAAGCACGCCAAGCTCTGGGATTCCATCAAAACTCATATCAAACAGATAATATCCCAAAATAGGAAAGTCACTTCCCGAATCAATATCCGTATTGAGCAGAAAATCCAGATATGCATAGAAAAATGTCTCGTCAATTTCTATACCTCCAAATTGAAGGTCCTGCTCTGTATCACTTTCTTCTATATGAGATTCTTGTTCTGTATTGCTTTCTTCTATACGGGATTCCTGTTCGATTTCTTCCGTTCTTAAATCGATTATTGATGTCATATCTGACTCTGTATTCAATACCCGATCACTGCATGCAGTTAACAATATCAAATCTACCGATAGAAAAGCCGACGCAATCATCATTTTATTGATATACATATCATTTTCACTCCATCACTAAGAAATTAAGGAACTGTTCATTGATATCTTTTTCAAGTTTTATGAATCTGCCAACTTCCTTTTTGTTCTCGGAAAGTATCAAGCATTTTGCACATAACCTCTAACATATAGATTTCTCCTATAAATTTACAGTAACACTTAAATTATTATTCTAATCATAACACAACTATGCACAAAATAAAATATAACAACCAACAAAAGTTGAAATAAGTACATATCATAAATTATTCTATAAGGCTTTTATCTTCCCTGCAAGATTATATGGAATGATATCTCCCTGGTTCGTCTGTTTGTACGCTGTCTCCTCCTGCATATAAGACACCAGGAGGGGAATGTCATAATTTCGGAATTTAGTAATGATAGTATCCAAAATATTCATTTCATTTTTCGTCAATTCTGATGTGTCCAGCGCAGTATTTGGATAAAAATGATATTTTGTTGACTCATACTCGTATTCTTCCCGCACATTCATATTTTTAAGATTCGTCAGGCTATTGTGACCGACTGGCAATGCGCCCACCGATTCATGTCGGTAGACCAGCCCTGTCATAGAATTGCTGTATGTCTTAAAACACAATGCATCTGCATACCAAAGCAGGTTCATAAGCTGTATCTTGTACAAGTCTGTCATCCGCTCCGCGTAGTACGAGACAATACATTCAATTTTATCAATGTCAAGCAGTTTATAGCCATTGAAATCAGAAGGAACAGAAAATTTCACATACTCACTTGCAAAAACCTGACGTGTCAAAAATTCTTTTCCGTAAGAATCCAGCCTTTCTACCATCTTTGTTCGTATTTGCATTCTCTTCAATTCAGGAAACTTATCGCCATTCCTATCCAAAAATACAATCGCTCTGAGCGGGTTCTCTTTTATGATACGCAGCATTGTATCGTAGGCCTCATCTTGTATTGCCTTACTCTCGTATCGGGCAATCGTCGCCTCTCCCCAGCCAAGCAGTCTGGCTGTCTCTACCTGTGTCAATCCATAGTTTTCGCGCACTGCTACGATTTCATCGGAAGTAAGCAGATTATGCCCTTTGCGGTAAGCATTTCTTGCTGCCATCTGGTTATTGTTCATTAGACTTTCTGTCTGAAATTCACAGTTCTCCGGATGACTGCTTTTATCGTTTTCATTCCTTGGGCTCATATTATTCTGAGATGCATAATCCTGGTTGTTCGAACCACCATTCGTACAAATATAAAAATGCTCCTCGTAAAAAATCTTTTCACCCTTCATCAAAGTGCTGGCCATTCTTGTTCGTTCCTCTACCTCATGAAGCATATGGCATATGGGACAATCCATATGAATTTTACCGATTACTGTGCTGTTTGCCACCTTGCAACACCCTCCTATATACATTACTATCAATTGATATTATAACTATCAATTGATATTTTGTCAATAAAAACCTTGATTTTACTGCATTTTTGGGCTCTTAAACATATGTTCGAAAGTCGAGATAGGCATAAAAAAAGAGATATCAGTCTCGTATTATAACGATTCCTGTATCCCTTTGGAAATAGTATTTTGTTCCCCAGTACAATAGAAATAGAATAATGTTACGAATCCTGGAGTGCCCCCAATGCGCCACTCCATTGGGGGCACAAAAAACCACCGATGCAGCCAATGCATTCAGTGGTTTCCCTGACATCAACTATGAAATTCATTTACCCTGACAATTTCATCATAATTTGCGAGTGTTTTCTCTGAGACATCATGTGTGATGATGATCACAATGTTGTCAGACATTTCTTTACTGTGCAGCAAGTAATCCTTGTATTTTATATTCTTCGAAGTTCAGCGCATCAATTACCGCTTGTCTGCATACGCACTTCCGTTTTCAAGCAGTATCATGACGGATACTTTTCTCATTGAGAAGAGACATAATTCGTTTTCGAAGTGCTTGGCTGTATCATTCTCAACATTGTTAACTGCTTGGTTTTCATACAGTTTCGACAATATAGCGATGGCAGCCGCTTACCTTCCTTTACAAATACTTTTGTCCTGCACTTAGGACATATATATTCCTGCATTGGCTTTCCCTCTTGTACTTTATCTTTTTCTTTTGAATAAGAGATCTCAAAGCGCATAAGGATCTGTTCACTCTGGGGAAGGAAAATCCTTCACCGCTTCTGAAATATCAGCTCCGTTTCCAATCTTTGTCAGCATCTGCCACCACGCAGTACGTGCGTCTGTCCATCCAGGGGTAATCTGGTAATAGTCACCCATATATAGCATAAAAATACTATATTCTGTCATGAGCATATCGTTTTCATATATATTTTCCATATCCCGCACCGGCCAGTAGGAAGAAGTCAATACCGCTCTTTTGTATGAAGCGTCATTTTCCGTGATATAGCGGATAAAGGTTTTTGCCGCATTGATTCGCACTTCACTGCCATTGTCAAAAATGCCAAATCCCCAGATTCCGCCCTGGAGCTCCAGAGTATCCCCATCGGTCGGAAAAGCAACTGGAAACACTTCAAAATCTAAATTGGGGTTGTTGATGGTCTGTTGAACTTCTAAGAATTCATTCCAGCAGAAACACATAGCAGATTCTTTTTTGCAGAACAGATCAATCGCATCTGAAGAGGTAAGAGACGGCTCAAAGATAATGCCCTCCAAATCATAGAGAAGCTGCAGCGCCTTTCTATTCTCTTCGCTGTTGATTGTATAATAGGTGTGTGTATCATCTGTAAAAGAGCCGCCATACAAATTCGTTACCAGAGCGCGTGTACCCTGGTCGCCACTTTGATTTTTGCAATATATAATCCCTGCAGTTTCCTGCCCATAGGCGGTCAATGCATGAACAGCTTCGATAAACCCTTCTGTAGTCCAAGTGTGCGTTTCTTCATCGATATACTGAAGTGCTCCTGCATCTTGAAACAGATCATAATTGATGGCCATACAGTGCGCGGACACACAGATCGGAAATTCATAATATGCGCCGTTTCTGCACTGACAGGCTTCCCTTATGTTGTCATATATTTCACCCGCTTTATCGGACTCCCACAGATCGGACAAATCAACCATCCATCCCCTTTCCCCCCAGTTCGTCACAAGGCGCTCTGGCCCTTCCAGGATCAGATCCGGAGTACTGCCGTCGGAAATGGCTTGGTCGACTCGTTCGTCTCCATGGTCATAATTTAAATATTCCACAGAGATATGGATGTTCGGATATTCCTTGTGAAAGTTGGTCAGTATGTTGGCTACTGCCGTGGGATTGCCCCAGTTACCCACTGGAAAAGCCCATAAAGTCAATTCCACATCTATCTGATTGCCGCTGTCCTCCTCCTGTTCGATATCTGGCGTTTTATCACTACAGGAAACTAAAAGCGCTGCGGACAGTATGCTGCAGAGTGTGACCGATATTTTTTTCATATCTGAAATTTCCTTTCTCAATTGATATACGATCTATTTATATATTATTCTGATACAGATATTGCCTTAGCAGGGCAAGGATTTTGGGTGTATCAAAGGGTTTGGCCGTATGAGCATTCATGCCACAGTCAAGACATTTTTTAATATCATCCTCAAACGCATCTGCACTGACTGCAATAATCGGGATGGTCTGCGCATCCTCCCGGTCTAATTTTCGAATAGCATCTGCTGCCTCATAACCTGTCATAATGGGCATTCGCAAATCCATTAATATGGCATCATACCATCCCGGCGCGGACTGTTCCAATTTTTCCACACAGATCTGCCCGTTTTCTGCCAACTCCGTTTCCATTCCAAATTCGGACAGGATTTCACTGGCAATTTCCCAGTTCAACTCATTATCTTCCGCTATCAATATACGTCTGCCATTCAGGTCCATGTCAAGCTCATCATTCTGTGTCTGTTGCGACACCTTCACTTCTGTGAACTGGCGAAGCCCATAATAGAGGCCCGACCGGAACAGCGGCTTTGTAATAAAGCCATGAATGCCGGCTTTTTCTGCGTTTGCCTCCAGCTCATCCAATTCTCCATCAGTGAGAAGTATGATTGGCAGTTCCTGACCAAACCGACAGAACAGATCCACAGCAATCTGTATCCCATCCTGCCCCTGTATATCCCAATCCAGCAGAATACTGTGATAGTCCTCATTTTTGCTATGGCGCTCCTCTATTATCTGAATCGCCTGTTTGATATCTGTTACAGATTCCGCCTGCGCTCCAATGGATTTCAATGCGGCAACGGCGATATTGCCCGCAGTTTCATCATCATCTATGACCAGAACACTGTGGTTCGGCAAATGCATCTCTTTTTCCTGCTGTATAGCTTTTTCCATATCCAGGATAGCATGAAAATGACTGCCCTTTCCCTGTTCACTCTCTACGATGATCGTACCACCCATTGCATCTATAATGTACTTGGTAATCGTCATACCCATTCCAGCTCCCGCCGTTTTATCCACACGGGTGTTGTCCTCTCTTGCAAATGCGTCAAATATTTTGCTCTGGAATTCCTTGGACATACCTATACCGTTATCTTTGATATGTAGGTGAGAACGGATATATTCCTCTCCTTTCGGCGACGGCTCCTCATATAAGTCCACTTCGATAGTACCGCCTTCCTGGGTGAACTTCACTGCATTCCCGAGAATATTTAACAGAATCTGGCTTAAACGGACTCTGTCCGAGCATACATTTTCATGATAGATATCATGTATATAAATATTCAGTTGCTGCATTTTCTCGTGAACCTGCGGCTGGATAATTGTCATAATATTCTGCATGATCTCACGTAGGGAAAGCGGTTCCATATTTAATATGAGCTTTCCGCTTTCAATCTTGGACATATCCAGCATATCATTGATCAATCCCAACAGATGCCGGCTGGATATGTGTATTCTCCTCAGACAAGAGCGCACCCGCGGCGGATTGTCCAGACTGCTGATCGCGATTGAAGTCATCCCCATAATGCCATTCATTGGCGTGCGGATATCATGGCTCATATTGGAGAGGAATTCACTTTTTGCCCTGTCGGAGCGCTCTGCTGACAACTTCGCCTGTTCTGCGGTTTTCCTTGCTTTCTCCAATGCATATACTTGTTTCTTAGTCAGACGATAGTAGCCAACAAAGACAAGAAGCAGTGCACAGATAATCAGGCTGCATCCGCCAATTGAGATAAATGACCACTGTTTTTGAAGAAGATTCACCGTTTCATCCAATGTATTATGGGATATCTTCAAGAGCAGGTGCCATTCCGAATTCGGAAGGTTGGTGCAATAGACATTCCACCGCTCCCCGTCAATCATAACCTGACTGGTATAATCCCTGTCCGCTATCAGCACCTCTTGTAATTCCTTGGCATATTGACTTGGTTCTTTTCCGTTGCATGTCATATAGAGATTTGCAATCCGGTCAAAATAATTCTTTTCTGTTATGGAACTGTTATTATGGAAAACATAGCTGCCATCATCACGAATAATGGAATATTCTATAAAACTGCTTTGCATATTCCTCTCCAAGGTATCACTGAGATAACTGGTTGGAAGTCCTGCGACCAGCGCGACACTTGTTGTTCCATCACTCATAGGATAATTGGCCGGCACACCCATCAATACAATCGGAGTTCCTGCGGCATCTTTTCCTGCGCAGACATTATATTTGCCTCCCTGGACAGAGCGATGCAATGCCTCTGGAACATCTGCTGTCACCTGGGAACCATAAAGCATATAAAATTCGCCGTCCTCCGTATAAAATGCCAAATATTCAAATCCCGCAGAGCGGCCATTGTATGTCAGTCCTATCCGCACAGCGTTTTCACTCACAATGCGTTCGGGTGGAACTGAATTCACGAGTGATTCTACCTGAGAAAGACGCAGTTCGATGGTTGTTCCAAAATGTGATGACACCTGTTCGCTGATTCCTGACATGTAAAAAATACCCAGTTTCCGAATCGCGTTTTCTCCCATAACATTGATACAGGTCGTCTGACAAATAAATATAACTATGCAGAAAAGCGATACCAAAACCAGACTTATATTCAGAAAATGTGTTGTTCTTTTTTCCATTACTCTATCTCCTAAAAGAAATTATCGGACTGTATGCCACTAGATACAGATACTCTTTATATATCTATTGTACTGTATCAGCACTTTTCTTTCAAGAAATTTCTAGTTTTTTGGTCTGCTTTCTAGATTATAGAGGTCTCCTCTTTCTTTGGACATTTGCTTTTCATCAAGGAAATGTTTCCTTAATCTGTTTCTTTAAGAACACCTATATTTTTTCCAGCTGCACACAATGAAAATTACAGATAACGCCGCTGAAAATCCAAATATGGCATCCTGCATCCATGGATAGTGTGTTCTCCATATATTCATATCCGAATATATATCACGCATAATAAGCCATACTGGAAGCGCAACATAAAATAGAAATCTCTTTCTCAAAAAATAACCCACAACTACCGGAAACGCGCAGCATACTGTTTTCGCGGCAAAAGAATATACTTTATTAGCGATTTCCGAGACAAAACACATGAGCGCTATCCCAAGTAACATCAGTACAAACATGTTACATATAATAAAAAGAATACCCCTAACACTGCTCAACATAAATAAAAGAAGTGGAACCAGAAAACTCATGGCAGTTGCGATGACCGATTGAAAAGAACTCTTACAGTGTGCGGAAAAGTATAGTGAGATCGCTCCAGTCTCAACCATTCCTAAAAAACACGCAAAGAGGAAATAACTGATAAACTCTCTCATATAATCTGTTGACGCGTTATGATAGTTATTCCAGTCACTGATCCACTTCCATTCTTCCATTACCTGACTATAAAAACAGTTCAAACCATCCAATCCAAACACACCCCACACAAGCACAAAATCCAAAAGGACAATAACAGCATATACGCCAATTGCAACCGTCATTCCCGCCGCAATTTTGGCAATGACATCCTTGGTTTTTCCCTCTTTCGTTGTGAACAAAATCTGCCGCATATTAATATAAGACTCATCAGAAAACACAGGGGATAATGCGAGCACGATCAGAGCCATTCCTATAACACATCCTGTCTGCAGAACCTCAGTAAATACCAGCCATCCATAGCTGTACTCCAACAGGAGTGTTTTCCCTGTCGCCGCGCTTGCCTTTCCCAGATCCGTATCGGCAATCGGATATGTACAGGTTCCCACCTGGTAATCTTCCCAGTCATGAAAATATCCGTCAGAAAAACCGTGCATGACAAAATCATTCAGATAATTTCTGTACAGAAATACATTATGATCTTCGCTCACCCCGTTTGGAAATCCATACTTTTCAACAATCTGCGTTACCTTCTGGTCAGTGAGTTCTCCTTGAAACTCCACCGTAATCTCCCTGTCCATCTGAACAGCCCGATATCCTGTATACTTCATGCCGTTTATCGTCGATTCCCTGTCTATGACATGACTCCAGAAAAACAACAGCAATATCGCAAGCGATGCCAGCGCGCTAAAAACAAATAATTTTTTTGAACAAATTTTATATAATTCCATCCTGTATAATCTCATGTTATTCCTCCATTCCTAAGGAGCTGTAGAAAGTAAACAAGCCAAGATAGGTCAGTTATTTTCCAACAGATCCTAAATATAATAATACAAGTACGCATCCTCCAAGACAGGTTCCACCTCCACCGCTTCAGGGTGCGGTTTTTCTCTCGACACAATCCGAAGCTCCACCTGTTCCCCATGATTTCCAACATTCATCGCATCATATTCCCCACTATTATTTTTATTATAATCTCCATTAAAATTCCTGAGATTGCTCACCGCATACGCTGCGTTTAGTTCATCCGCTGTCTTCACAGGCACAATGCAATTCCAGACACAGCCCACGACAGGCTCCAGAATCTGTGCCTGTGTTCCCGTCTTGATCAATTGACCATGCTTCATGATCATAATCTGGTCAGCGATATACTCCACATCAGACACAATATGTGTCGAAAGGATTACAATCCTGTCCTTGCCCAATGCACTGATAATATTCCGGAAACGCACGCGCTCCTTGGGATCAAGCCCCGCCGTCGGCTCGTCCAGTATCAATATCTTAGGTTCATTCAAAAGTGCCTGCGCAATGCCAATCCGCCGCAGCATACCACCTGAAAAAGTCTTTAGTTTCTTATTTCTTTCCTCAGTCAGTCCCACTGCTTCCAACAGCTGTTCAATCCGCTCTTTGGCTGTATTCGGCTCGACTGCCTTCAATGCAGCGATATAGTTCAGAAAACGCACTGCGCTGAACTCCTTATAATACCCAAAATCCTGCGGCAGATATCCCAGCAGATTCCGATAAGCTCCGCCAAGCTGTCCGATTGATATTCCATCATAGGTAATCTGCCCCTGTGTGGGCTTCAAAATGCCGACGATCATGCGCAGTAATGTCGTCTTTCCAGCTCCATTTTCACCGAGCAGTCCATATACGCCATGCGCAAAGCCTGCTGTCAGATTCTGCACCGCCCGTTTCTCCTGTTTTTTACTGCCATATGTCTTTTCCAGTCCCGCCAATTCTAATCTGCACATACGATTTCCCCCTTATCTAATGCTCTGAAGAATCTCATGACCTGTATTATCAGAATACCTGTGCCAGCAATCAATGCTATACCCCAGAACACCAGCGCCGATGCCTCATACAAGCCAGGAATCGCTGTCAGCACACCCCAGAACAATGCGGAAAATATACCGACAGCAACGATTGGCAGCAGATTCCGTCTTCCGATTCCCATGATCATGATTGTCATACAGATACACTCTGTAAACACAAAAGGAACCAGAATATAAAGACCGATTTTCATGATATCCAGCTGATATTTAAGGCTGGCAGACACTGTTGTAAGCAATAGTGTCACAAGGCTGATCAGCCCTGAATACGCCATCTGAAATGCAGTGAGCTGGCGTACATTAAAGTAACAGCTTTCCCCGAGCTCTGTCATTTTTGAAAAGAACATATTCTCCACTTCCAGCAGCGACAATGCCCCCAGTGCACCTGACACGATCATGGAGATCTGCCCCCACACCTGACAGTTACCCAGGAAAAGGATTACAAGACAAACTGTCAGATGAATTATCAATATTGTCTTGTCCATGTAGTAAATCTGGTATTTCAATATTTGCCAGTTACTTCCTATCATCAAAGCAGACTTTTTTTCCAAATTTGTCCTCACATGCATTAATGTCTCCTGCTTTCGGAAATCATCAATTATGACACTCCTGTCATTTTTGTCAAACAATTCTTTGATATCATCATGTTTTTCGCCCATAATAACCTCCATTCTCAACCTCCATTTTTTTCTTAATACCCGCTATCCCCAGTCTGAACCGCGACTTTGCCGTTGACAGGCTGCATCCTGCGATTTTTGCTATTTCACGGAATTTCAGCCCGTCATGGATTCTCAGAATCACAACCACTCTCTGCTCTTGTGGTATACTCTGCAGCAGCTCACGCAGGAACAGTTCACTGTCGCAGTCTTCAATTGTCCTGCTATAACCTATGCGTATTTTTGCTGTATTATCTACTGTATTTTCTGTTATTACATCAAGGGAAAATGTATTTTCTCTCTGAACGGACAGATTGCGGAAATAGTCACAGCACAGATTACGTGCGATCATGAACAGATATCCTTTCAGATTATTGTGCCCACAGGAATCCGAGTATTTCAGAAACCTCAGAAATACTTCCTGCGCAATATCATAGGAATCCACCTCGTTTCCTATATAATACCGACAGAAACGATAGATATCATCATAGTATTTCTCAACCGCTGACTGGACGATAGCCTGTTTGTTTTTTTGTTCAATCATTTGTCACCCCTGCAAGGAAATTTGTTGTTCTCTGTATCGATACTAATATATAAGACTTTTAAAACTATGAAAAAGATTAATCCATTTTTACTTTTTCAGCACAAAAGCGGAACTAATTACGTAATAGGTCAACACCCAAAGCATAAAATAATTCCTCATCTTTTTTGGACATTTC
>JAIEEY010000269.1 GCA_029067205.1 Lachnospiraceae bacterium | reverse complement strand
TCTCAATCTATCCGCAAAAAGTTCTTTTTATAGGGAAATTTTAACATACAGCAGTTTATTTTTCAATAGTTCCCGTCAATAATTCAAGAATACTTTACAATTTAATCAATTTTTTATAAGCACATCATATTTTCGGCTATTGATGGATTTTTAGCGAAAATTCTATTGCGCTGCTGCCTTATCACTCTCTATTTTTTTTACAAATCCGCACTGTTCATCTGCACAGACGAGCTTGTTACCTTTTACAAGCATGATACCGCCGCATCGCTCGCATTTCTCTTGGGAGGGTTTCTGCCATACCATAAAATCACACTCCGGTATTGCCTCGCAACCATAATATCTTCTGCCTTTTTTCGTCTTGCGAACGACAACCTCTTTTCCACATTTGGGGCATGTCACGCCAATCTTCTCAAAATAAGGTTTTGTGCTTCTGCAGTCGGGAAATCCCGGACAGGCGAGAAATTTTCCATGCGGGCCATACTTGATGACCATATTCCTGCCACACACATCACACACTTCATCGGACACTTCATCTGCAATCTCTACCTCGTCAAGTTCTTTCTCCGCCTTCTTCACTGCCTTATCGAGATCCGGATAGAAGTTCGCCACCACAGTCTTCCAGCCAACTGTTCCTGTTTCCACCTTGTCGAGCAGTGCCTCGAGATTTGCTGTAAAATTCACATCTACAATGGTCGGAAAAGCATCCTTCATCATATTGTTGACCACCTCACCAAGCTCGGATACATAGAGATTTTTGTCCTCTTTGACCACATAGCGTCTTGCCATGATCGTCGTGATCGTTGGCGCATACGTACTGGGCCGTCCGATTCCAAGTTCCTCGAGTGCCCGCACAAGAGACGCTTCTGTATAATGTGCAGGCGGCTGGGTAAAATGCTGTTTCGGGTCAAAGGACTCCAGGGTCAGTTGTGTATCCTTTGTGATATCCTTCACAAATGTATTGGAATCCGCCTTCTCCTCGTCAGCCTCCTTGTAGACACTCATAAATCCATCAAAGCTGAGTTTTGATGCTGACACGGTAAATCGGTGTCCATTCGCGTCAATCTTTACAGATGTCGTCTCATACTTCGCAGGTGTCATGCGGCTTGCTGTAAAACGCTTCCAGATGAGCTGATACAAACGGAACTGGTCACGGCTCAGGGATTCTTTCAAATCTGCTGGCGTATTGCTGATATCTGTCGGACGAATCGCCTCGTGCGCATCCTGTATCTTCTGTTCCTTCTTTTTCTCCGTCACAATCTCCGCCGCATACTGATCTCCGTAATTCTTGGAAATATACTCCTTGGAAGCCGCCACAGCCTCATCGGAAACTCTGGTGGAATCCGTTCTCAGATACGTGATAATACCGACCGTTCCCTGTCCTTTCAGCTCCACACCCTCGTAGAGCTGCTGTGCCAGACGCATTGTCTTCTGCGTAGAAAAATTGAGAGCCTTGCTCGCCTCCTGCTGGAGCGTCGATGTCGTAAAGGGCATTGGTGCCTTCTTGACGCGCTCACCTTTCTTGATATCCTTTATTTCAAAGTTTGCACTCTCGAGATCTTTGAGGATTTTGTCCATCTCCTCTTTGGAAGAAATCTCTGCTTTCTTGTCCTCAATTCCATAGTATTTTGCGATCAGCGGCTTTTTTTCGCCCTTGATTTTCAGCGTTGCATCAAGTGTCCAGTACTCTTCTGGAATAAATACATTAATCTCATCCTCCCTGTCGCAGATGATGCGCAGCGCCACCGACTGCACCCTGCCTGCGCTCAAGCCCCTCTTGATTTTTGCCCACAAGAGTGGTGAAATGCGGTATCCTACCATTCTATCCAACATACGTCTTGCCTGTTGTGCATCCACGAGACTCATATCAATCTCCCTTGGATTCTTGAGGGATTCCTTCACTGCATTCTTGGTAATCTCGTTAAATGTAATACGGTATACCTTTTTCTCCTCCAATTTCAGAGCGATATACAAATGCCACGAAATCGCCTCTCCTTCGCGGTCAGGGTCCGTTGCGAGATAAATCTTATCGGCCTTCTTGACTTCCTTCCTGAGTTTCGCCAAAATATCTCCCTTGCCGCGTATCGTTATATATTTGGGTTCATAATCATTGTCTGCATCAAATCCCAGCTGGCTCTTGGGCATGTCGCGCACATGACCATTACTCGCCATAACCTCATAATTTGCACCTAGAAATTTCTTGATCGTCTTCACCTTCGCAGGTGACTCCACTATCACTAAATACTTTGCCATATTCTTCCTCTACCT
>JAIEEY010000268.1 GCA_029067205.1 Lachnospiraceae bacterium | reverse complement strand
CATTGGCTTTCCCGCACAAATGCAACCCTCTGGAAATTCTGGATCTGGCATTCACCGGCATACGGGATTTGGGGGAGTTGAGCCATTGTTGCGCCTGATCGCTGACATTATATGGAAATCCAAATCTGACAGGGCTTGAAGCGATTGCCACCATGAAAAAACTCACCAATCCTGCTTTAGATCTGGAAACCGCTCGGCAATATGACATTCCTGCGCTTATGCCCCAGTTTACGGAATATGCCTGCTATGGAAATCATGTTTTATACGTGTGTCCAGAGAAGTATTTTGATATCTAAATTATTTACATTGTATTTATATTGTAAATTCTGTATGATATACTATTTCTCATACAGGGAGGTGTTATAATGGCGACAGTGCAGACACAATAAGAATTGATGAGGATTTAAAAAAGATACAACAGCAATCTTTGCGGCATTGGGGCTGGATATGTCTACTGCAGTGAATATGTTTAATAGATTAAGCTAATACTTTATTGTAACACATGTATAACAATGAGTTTTTTTAATAGAAAATATATTTCCTTAAATACCGATTCTTTTGGCAATAATTTTGACGGATACAATATGATACGGGAAAGCCAGGAGTATTCACGTTTATTTGGCGGTAAACTAACAGACGAAACCTTTCAGCATATGGTAAAAAATATCGGGAATTAGAAGCAGCAGGTAGTGACAAAAGAAGCAGATCACAAACTGCAGTATGCTCCAGAATTGACGGACAACAGCACCTATCAGCTTATGCTCAGTTATGTCAATTCTGATGAACTGACAGGATTTTATGAGAGATGGCAGCAGGCAATTGAGAAATTTCTAGAAGTCGCGGGCAGGAAGAGGACGAAAAAAGTATTTGATGCAAATCGAACAAAATGTACAAAAGCCTTTTCGTTATGAGTGGACAAAAGGCTGGTCATTAGTTCTTTCAAGTATCGTTGGTGAGTTTGGTATTGTTATAGCAATATTTCTTGCCATTGTCCTTTCGTCACTCTTTGCGGGAGAGCAGCATGAAAAGACATATGTTCTAATACTGGCGGCAAAAAATGGTGACTTAAGGTTTAATTTCCGTGTTGGAGATACCAGCTGTATCCTTTAAAAAATAAGCATTGTGTCTGATTGTGAAAGATGGGAGAAAGTGTCTGTTGGAACCATTGTTGTATCTCTTCCTCCTTTCTTTCCGCTCCCTCAATTTTGGTATTTACATTGGATTGAATCATCATAAATTCTATAAAAGATTTCAGATCAAAAGAGTATTTCATTTTCAAATTAATCTGATCAACCATGCGGAATCCATATGGTGCGACGTCTTCACCGTTCCACACAGATTCATTACGGTATGGTTTTGGAAATTCAATTAAGTACTGGTTATGCCACCAGTCTGTGTATGCTGGATTTCCCTGCATGGTATCCGAAATTGTAAAATCATAGATCAGTAAATAACCATTTTGGCGGACCATTTTGTTCATATTGGATAAAAAGATGTTCCTGTCGATCCATTGAATGGCACCTGCTGCTGTGACAATGTCAACTTTCTTATTTTCCAGCGATAGGTTTTCTGCACTGCTGACAAGATAGGTTATATTTTCGTCCTGTGCGCAGACTTCTTTTGCAACATTGATCATCTCGGGAGAGATATCTGTACCGATCACGTTTGTGCAGATATCTTTCAATGCTTTTGTTGATAGACCAGCTCCGCAACCGATATCCAGTCCTAATGCAAATCGCTGACTGCCAGTGTCAGTCTGAAATTTTTCAATGACCTGCTTGTGCAAGTAAGGTCTGTTTTTATATCCTTCAGCAATGCGTTTAAAATCAAAATCTGTATTTTTCATTTGTTTTTATCCTCGTTAAACATTGTAATGAAACCACTATGGGTGATCTTATGTATAATTTATGCTTTGATACCTGCCAGGCATTTGTGGCTCTTCGTTAGTTTGTGTGGATAGTTAAATAACTACACCCATTTTAAATTTTGAAAAAGTATCCTAAATTGATTTCAAAACTACTAAATTCATGGGATTTATCATCCAAAGAAATCAAACAAGTATATAAACTTTCGATCAAATTTTTAGATTTGGATTGAAAGCATGCTCCTGTTTGTCTAACTAACAATTCTTGTAATTATAATAAAATAGTTATACAGCGTCAGAGCGTATATTGAGGACAGGCATTGACGGGCAGAAAATTCAACGACTTACTATCTATTACAAGTTCATAGGGGCACTGGAAACCCTTGAATAATGGATATTTTCTAAGTCACCTATCCCAACTATCCAACAGATATTGGAAAAGAGGGCGATTTATTCTGTCTACTATTGCTGGTGGGATTAGGACTAAAATCCTTTATTGTGAAGATCATTGACGATATCGATATAGAGATCCGTGATATCGCGGATTCCTTCGCCCCGCTTACGGGTAAATCTTCGCCTGCGCAGATCCACCTCATCGCAATGGGATATTCCTCTGTTTGAGCAGCTGGTGACGATACCACGGAAGTTTGTCCACGCGACAGCTCTCGGTGCGAGCAGGCCATCGTTTGGACCTTCAAAGAATCTTACCACTGTAGCAGGTACAAACATGAACATATCGCTCCAGACATGTTTCATGACAAATGCATAGCTCTGATAATACACTCCCGGCGCATCTGGATTATTTCGGTTAAATTCTTCTGCTTCAGCTGTTGTAAAGATTTTGAAGACTTCATATGCATTTGGATTTTTGTCTCCGCAGATTCTAAGCCAGATATCCCAGCAGCCTGCCGCAAATTTTACCATAAACTCAGGAAGTTGGAGCAGTTTATCCACGGTCAAGGAACCGTGATGTGGTGTGCTGATCGTTGTGAGGGAGGCAATGTACTTGGACATTTTCAATGTGGAAATAGCATATCTTATGTCGAGACCACCTTTAGAATGTGCGATCACATTGAGTTTGGGCGCACCTGTTTCCTCTATGATTTCTCTTATTTTTTGGGCCAAAAAAGCGCCGTTTGACGCAACAGTTCCATTGCTGTCCTGATTTCCATAATAAATCTTACAGCCGTTTTCCTCTAATTTTGCTGGAATCCTTCCCCAGTAATTGATATATTTGTTGTCTCTATATCCCATACCATGCACTAACAATACAGGGTATTTTAGTTCTTTCCTCATGTGTTTTTTCTCCTGACATTAAAATATCAATCTCTTGCTGCATCAAGTGTAACACCTGCTTTGCTGTAGGTCAAGCAGACATAAAATATACATATTATTTTAAGATAGTTCCGTTACTGTTCACGCCTATGTGGGATTCTGGAACAATTTTGGGTATTGTTGGCGTAAACAGCAACATTTATGCGCACAAAATGCCAAAGGGAAAAAGCTAAAGGGAAAAAGCTAAAG
>JAIEEY010000267.1 GCA_029067205.1 Lachnospiraceae bacterium | reverse complement strand
TGCTAAGGAACTGTTCAAAAATAACTTTTAATATTGCTTGTCTTTTTCTCCGATAGCACCACTCAAAAATCAGTTACATAGCCCACTATGCGCCTGATTTTCGGGCGGCACTCTCGAAGAAAAATCCAGCAATCCAGCGCACTATTTAAAAAGTTATTTCTTAACAGTTCCTAAAGAAGAATGATGCGGCACAGCTTACTACAGATGGATCACATATTTGGAATTATCATTATGAGACGGATGCAGCAAGGGCGTTGCGTTTGCTGGGAGAAAGTACAACCAGTGGTGTATTTAATGTAGCGAGTGCTCAAAGTAAGCCATTAAGCGAATATGTACTTCAAATATCTGAAAATATATTATTTGGTGATGAAAAAAGCACCGTCAATCTTAATGTGTCTATAGAGGAGCTGTTAACTGCTATAGGTAAATGGGAAACAGAAGATTTTAAAACTGTAATTCTAGGAGGAAATCAATGGCAAAAATTAGTAATATGTTAAATCCAAATCGCATCAATTTAGGGGAATCTATACCATTAGATACTCCTTTGGTAATCCAGCTTGAAACTTCTGGCTTTTGCAATTTGGAATGCAAATTTTGTCCCTGTGGTGACAAGGACGCACGCAAATTATTTAGACAGGATATTATGACAGAAGATTTGTTTGATATTTTTATTGAGCAGTGCAAAGCATTTCCAAACAAAATAAAAATTTTGCGGATAATTGGCGTGGGAGAGCCGCTTGTCAATAATAATATTGCCTCTTTTGTTTCTAAGGCAAAGGCTTGCGGGACATTTGAAAAGGTGGAAATTACAACAAATGGAGTACTGCTTGATGAAAAATTAAGTGATGCTTTGGTTGAAGCGGGTCTTGATGTATTACTTGTATCACTTGAGGCAACGAATAATGAACGTTTTTATGAGATTACGGGCAAGCATGTTGATGTATTAGAGTTGAAAAAAAAACTGGAGTATTTTTTTAAACATAGTAAAAATACGAAACTATATATTAAAACAACAGATTTATCTATTGTTGATATGCCGGGAGGCGATGAAGCTTTTTTGGAGGAGTATGGTGAAATTTGCGATTACATATATGTAGAGAAAGTTATTGAAAATTGGCCGGAATTTCATGCCGGAGCAGTTTCAGGCTCTGTACGTTATAGTGAAGATGTATACAAACAGCGTAAGCAGATTTGTGTTCAGCCATTTAAGCTGCTATGTGTATCTGCAAATGGAGATGTAATGCCTTGTAGTGTAGATTGGAAACGTGCCTTATTGTTAGGAAATATAACTAAAACAAGCTTGCTGGACATATGGAATGGAAGGAAGTTGAATTCTTTGCGATGTACATTGCTCAAAATGGAACCATGTAATTTTTGCAGTGAATGTAAATACACGGTACAAAATCAACCAGATAATATTGATGAATATAAAGAAATGATACTTAGACGGCTTGGTGATTGTGAGGTGATTTAGTGTTACAGCGATATGTTAAGCAATTGGAGATGAGGCTTTCACCACTGGGTTTTGGTGTTATGCGTTTGCCACAAAATCCGGATGGAAGTTTTCCGGCATCAACAATTTCCCTGCTACATAGAGCTTATGAATGTGGGATTAACTATTTCGATACAGGATATGAATATCTGAGGGGGGAGTCGGAATCTCTTATCCGAGATGCGCTTGTGCTGAATTATTCAAGAGATAGTTTTTGTATTGCTGATAAATTGCCAGTGTGGCGGATTTCAAGTCGTGATGATATGGAAAGAATTTTCGCTACGCAACTTGAGCGGCTCGGTACTCAGTATATTGATTTCTATCTTTTACATGCAATGAATGCTTCATATTGGAGAAATATGCAGAAATTGCATGTGTTAGAGTTTCTTGATGCGAAAAAGAGAAGTGGACAAATTCGAAAAATTGGATTTTCTCTTCATGACAATGAGATAACACTGGAAAATATGTTGTCTGCATATGATTGGGATTTTTGCCAGTTGCAAATTAATTATTATGATTGGTATGCTCAACATGCCATAGAGAATTACAGGCTTTGTGAGGAACGTGAAATCCCAATATTGGTTATGGAACCAATCGGTGGTGGTAGATTGATCAAACTTCCGCCGGAGGCAGAGCAAATGGTACAAGATTGCTCATTAACACCATCACAGTTAGCATTAAGGTTTTTAATGGGCTTATCGGATGTAGCAGTGACACTGACCGGTGCGATAACAGAGGAACAGCTTAATGAGAATATTGCTACAGTGTCTGATATAGGCGATATAATTAGTAATAGTGATGATGTTATATTTGAAAATATCGTAAAGATTATTCAGAGTAAGAGCGCTATACCATGTACAGCTTGCAAATATTGTAACAGGGAATGCCCACAAAAGGTGGATATTCCATTATGTTTTCAGAAGTATAATGATTATAAGTTGCTTGGTCTGCCTAGCCAATATACTAATTTAGGCGAGTTCTATTTTAACTGTGTGCCGGAAGAATATCAGGCGAGTAACTGTATAGCTTGTGGGAGATGTGTTAAACGGTGTCCACAGCATATAAATATACCGAGTGAATTGAAAAAAGTGCATATTGCTGCATCAGCTGAACTTATAGGAGTATCACCTGATGAGCTGTCAAATAAAATCTCGGGAAATACAAAGATTGTGTGCTTTGGTGCCGGTGGTATGGGAAAGTCGTTTATAAATATTTTGTCGAGTTTTGGTTATAAGGTAGATTATTTATGCGATAATTCCAGCGAGTTGTGGGGCAAGAAAGTGGATAGCATTGAAATTATTAGCCCTAAAAGACTTGCAGATATGTATAA
>JAIEEY010000266.1 GCA_029067205.1 Lachnospiraceae bacterium | reverse complement strand
TAATAAGGAACTGTAGAAAAATAAGTGACACATCTTGACTTGTCTATTTCTCCGATAGCACAGTACAAAAAACCTTGCTGTAGCCCACTACGCCTGCGTTTTTTGTACTGCACTCTCGAAGAAATATTTTGCGCAATCTGCATCACTTATTTTCCTACAGTTCCTAAGGAGAATAATTACTATGAATATATCAACAATCCTAGGCGATATAACCTGTCAAAACAAAGCTGAAATTGAAGAAATAATGAAAAAAGGTGCAGCTCAGCAAAGAGGTGATGAGAGATGTATTGCAGTCTTGCGTAGATGATTTTGATGACGAAGTAGTATTCCTTGCGGGTGGCGAGGAGTGGGCAGCACCAGAAGATACAATCATATCATTCAAACAGGCAGTCAAATGCATGGAGGAATTTTTTGACACCATGGAATGTATCGAATGGGATGAACTGTAAAAGGAGATTGTTATATTATGATGAAGAAAGTATTTCATGGTTTTAATCGAGACATATTATATCGAAGATGTCTTCTTGGTTCGATTGCCCATGCAATCATGGTGGGAGAGTATAACTTGTTATCGGCAGCACAATCGTGGGACGGTCAGAATTATAATTTCATGGACTTTGAAGGCGTCCGAGGCGTGATTAGTTTTGCCAAGAATCAATACATATGTGTCATACAAAATACTGAGAAATGGATAACCGGGAAAAACGAAATCCTCTCCAAACTCTTAAGCGGTGCAGAACAGGGAATCTGTGACTTAGCTGTCAATGAGGCACTGTTGTATCTGCTGGTTGAGGGTGAAGGCTGCGACATTCCAGCAGCAACTGCAGCTTTCTGGGGTGATGCTCAAAATACATATTCCAATATGGAAGAAGAGGATTTGCTTGAGGACAGTCAACAAAGTATTGTTCCGTTTATATGCAGTGAGCAGGAAGCCAAAGAATATTGGATAGCAGATTATGAAATGAAACCAGGGCAAATTGCGTTGATGGAAGAAATTTACGATCAAAAAATCCATGCAGATTCAAAACTGATTCTGGATCAAAGCATTAAAGACAAGTTAATATCATGGTTTGATAACATTGATGAATGCATAGAATCTTTTTCGGAAATGGGGATTTATTTTGAGTAAAAATTTGAAAGCATTGGGGAAATTGGAGATGTGAAGACCGCTGCATCTATTCATATTAATGCGTTTATAAAAATTTACACGCATTATTTTTTAGGTTATAACCATATTCTGTTTCCATGAAAAACCTGAATTTATAGTAAGCAGTATCCATAATATGACTTTAGTGTGGAAAAATGAGTGGGGCAATTTTTTAGATAGTGAATATCTATCAATTACTCTGAATTCCCGAGTTTAAGGAACTGTTCAGAAATAACTTGTGATAAGGACGCCGTAAAATGTTCAGCTACAAAGAAGAAAATCGCAGGCATAGGAGGCAAAGACATAAAGGGCAATGCCTTACGTCAAGATTTTCTGATGCCGCAGATGGACATTTAGATATGCCAGCTTCACACAAGCTTGCTTGGCATTGTCATGAGTTATTTATTAACAGTTACTAAGTAGAACAGAATTTCAGATTTTTGCTGGATGTAGAACCACTTTTTATGGAAACTCAGGATTAGTGCCAAAACATAACAAGGGTTATTTTATAAAAATTGAACATTTTATGATAAAATTACACAGAGGAAGAAATGCAATTTTTAGAATATCATCACTGTGAAATTTTATCTGAAATTAATCTATCCAAGACACACTTTTCTAATTATGAAACACCACGTCGAATGTTTCAATATGATGGCACTTATATTGGAAAAATAATCAATGATGAAAATTATGAATTGGCATGGGCTGGTTTGTCAAATCGGAAAGGTGTTTATCATTGGTCTGGTTTGTATTCTGATCTGCAATTCCTAGAACAAGGTTTGTAATAAATTCATAAACTTTGAATGATAATAACTGCGGTTTAGAAGGAAATAGGAGTGGCGTCCGTTTATTCGCAAAAGCATACTTTAACGAATAGTTAACGCGATTAGTATCAAATTTTAAGAATATCTTAGCGCCAACTAATTCGTTAAAGTATATTGAGTTAAGATATTTAAGGAGACCTACACGATATTTTTATGCAGGTCTCCTTGATAATTACTTTAGATCATTTTCAGTTTCATTCTTTTTATTCGCTTTAACATTTTCATTTTCTTGATTAATTTTTAGTTTTTCATGTCCCTTGACCAATATTTGTGTTATATCGGCAAATGGCTTCTTTGCATTTTCAGAGAATTCAACATATTCACTTGATCCCGCATCAATATATAATAACCTCAGGTATTTTTTTGTTTCTGGAGACAAATTCTTTGCAGACAGCCTTGTTTCAATCAAGGATTTCATAAATGCAAATAATATAGCAAATATTGGCACACCAATGATCATTCCTAAGATTCCCCATATACCGCCAAATAATGTGATTGAAAAGATTACCCAGAAGCTTGATAAGCCGGTTGAGCTGCCGAGAATCTTAGGTCCTATGATATTTCCATCAACCTGTTGGAGTATGATAACAAATATTACAAAATAAAGAGCCTGTAATGGATCAATAAAAAGGATTAACAAGGTAGATGGAATTGCTCCCAAAAAAGGTCCAAAAAAAGGAATAATATTTGTGACTCCAATAATTACACTGATCAGCACACAGAATGGTGTCCCGAGTATACTTGTTACAGCAAAACAAATTACGCCAATTATAATGGAGTCTAATATTTTTCCGACAAAAAATCCACCGAAAGTCTTGTGCGCAAAGCGCACATTGCTGATAAAACGATTTGCACGGTTAACAGAACAAAAGGCATATACAACTTTTTTTGCCTGTGCTGCAAATAATTCTTTGCTTGCCAGTAAATAAATTGAAATGATAAAACCAATTACTAAATTCCACATTTCTTTAAATATAGAGTATACACTCATTGAAACGGACGTGATCACATTAATGATACCACTAAACTGTGACAGCATTTCTGTAACATTGTTAATACTGTTTAGTTGAGGAAGCAATTTAGTGTTGATCATGGTTGTAAAATCCATGGAAGATTGGTTTAAAAAATCCATTACACTTTTTTGAAACTCAGGATTATCATTTAAAAGTTTTGAAATCCATAGACCAAATGTATTGATATAACTGGGAAATTGTTCTAATATAGTTCGAATACTTTTAGCGATCTGTGGTATGACAATCGAGAAAAACACATACAATGCCCATAAAACTAATACATCAGTAATTATTATGGAAAGAAACCGTTTTGCATTTTTCTTATCATCTTTTTTAATCAGCGTAAAAAAAGGAGTTGTTATATTGCGTTCTGTTGCATTTACAAGTGGGGCAAGTAAATACGCGAGAATAAATCCATCTATGATTGGCATTAAAATAACAAAAAGATTCCTTATAGTTGATGTAAGGCTGTCAATATGAAAAATCACATAATAACTCACAAAGCCACCAAGAACAACAAAAAATGCTGTGAGTCCCCATTTAATATAGTCTTTATTATTTTTCATTTTTCGACTAATCTCCTATCTTGTCC
>JAIEEY010000265.1 GCA_029067205.1 Lachnospiraceae bacterium | reverse complement strand
GCAAGGAGGTGTGCTATGAACGAACTTTTAGTGGATAGATTAAAGAATGCCAGAGCAGAAAGCGGATTGAAACAACAAGAGGTTGCAGAAAAGCTTGGAATAAAGGCAAACACAATAAGTAATTGGGAGCAAGGGCGAACAGAACCAGATATAGATACTTTCGTGAAACTGTGCAATATATATCAGATTGATTGTTCCTCTCTATTATCAGATGTATATGCGTTCAAGAGAATTGGTTCTGATATATCTCTTTCAGAATATGACCATATCAAAAAATATCGCTCTCTTGACGATATGGGCAAAAGCCACATTGACTATGAATTAAATAGAGAAGTTAAAAGAGTAGAAAAAATGCAATCACTTGAATCAGCCCAGTCCGCTGTCATTGAATTTCATGGCAATGGAGACGATACAAATCGACTTTTAGAATACTTCCGTAGCGCATCTGCAGGAACTGGCGTATTTATTCTTGGAAACGAGGCTTCGGAACAGATCGCGATCCCCAATACACCCGAAAACCAGTATGCAGATTTCGCAATCGGTGTTGACGGGAACTCCATGGAGCCAGACTATCACGATGGTGATATTGTCCTTGTCTCCCAAAAACTGGAAATGAACCATGGCGATATTGGTATTTTCATCATAAACAACAGAGCGTACATAAAAGAATACGGAGAAACAGAATTGATCTCCCGAAACCCTGCTGCCAAAAATGTAACAATTTCTGAATATGATAATATTGTCTGCATGGGTAAGGTGATCGGAAAACTTCCGAATGACTAAAAACACTGTGGAGGTTCAATAAAATGAAAGTGCCAGATGTATGGGTAAGGTTATTGACAAACTGAAACATATTGAAACATATGAAAACATATTGATATCAAAGCGGTTATGTGCTATATTAAACATGAAAAGGCAATACCAATAGACGGTTAGCCCAAGTTTATAGTTACTTAGTTATAAAAATAACCGCGAACTTTTCTCAGGAGCAGCGGTTATTTTTATGCCTATTTTCTGGTTCCGACTGCATAGCCTAATGCAAACATAGTCGCGCTTAAGCTTATAACAGCTATCAGACCTTCAAGTGTCAGCATAAAGCCTTTCTCCTTTGTGTATTTCCCATATGTAGACCTCCTTTCATGATAGCAAGCTATCGGGGAGTCCTTGGAACTACATTCCAGCGAAGGCTAACCGCCTACCGTTATGGTATTGCCATTTGAAAGTATAGCATACTTATTGCGACATCGCAACCAGTAAAAACCGCCCAGTGTCACCAGCACTGAACGGCTTTTGATAGATACATCCCGAAGATGATACCCACTTACGAAATTATTGTATCATCTCCGGGAGCAGCCTGCAAGCGTAAAAATACGCTGGCTGTTATTTTTATACACTTTTTTTAAGGAGGAATGATACTATGGCTACAGCAAAGAAACTACCATCAGGCGCATACAGGTGCTTAATCTTTGACCACATGGAGGACGGAAAGAGGAAATACAAGTCCTTTACTGCTTCCACAAAGAAGGAGGCAGAGTACAAAGCTACACAGTACATAATGCAAAAGGAAGAACAGAAAAAAGCATTGCCGGAATATACCTTATATGATGCTATCGGAAACTACTGTGATCTGAAAAACAATGTACTCTCACCATCAACTATCCGCGAATACCGGAGAGCACAGGATTACAATTATAAGGATATCAAAGACATCAAACTAAGCGATATAACCAATGATGACATCCAGCGCTGGGTGAACACATTTGCCAAAGACCACAGTCCGAAAACAGTAAAGAATGCCTATGGGCTGATCCGGGCCGTACTGGATACCTTCGCGCCGGATATCCATCTGCGCATCACATTGCCCCAAAGCGTACCACACAAATTATATGTGCCTTCTGACAGCGATATTAAGGCCGTAATCGAATATTTTAGTGAGAACGATAAAGATATGGAACTTGCTGTTTATCTGGCCGCATTCGGCACGCTACGACGTTCTGAGGTATGTGGATTAGATGCCGGGGATATTGACGGGAATACCATCACAATTCAGCGTGCCATGGTGGATAAGGGCAAGGACGAATGGGTAATCAAAACTACCAAAACAGTTTCCAGTACCCGCACTGTCGACATGCCGCAATTTGTTATTGACAAATGTCCGAAAGAGGGACGCATTGTAAACCTCAACCCTGATCAGATCACTCACAGATTTATCCGCGCCCTGAGGCGTTTAGATGTGCCCAGCTTCCGATTCCATGACTTACGCCACTACGCAGCGTCCATCATGCACGCCATCGGTGTACCAGATCAGTATATCATGCAGCGTGGTGGCTGGTCATCCGACAAAACGTTAAAAGCAATCTACCGAGGTACGATCAAAGATTATGAGGAAAAATATACCGACATGACACTATCCCATTTTGAGGATATGCAACACGAAATAGAAAAAGCCTAGAAATCCTAGGCTTTTTTGCAAACTATAAATATACTCGTAATGTATATTTATTTTACCCAATATTCATTGAAATCAATTTTCTTAAAAAGTGTATATAGTTTTTCCGAATTAAGTTCATCATATAGCTTTTTAAAACCATGCTTTTCATAGAAATTTTCAAACATGCATTCCCTACATTCTAGAACAAGCAATCTTCCACCTACAACTTTAGCCGCCAAGCTGATTGCATGATAGCATTCATCAAGAATCTGTTTTCCAGTCAAATCTCGTGATGTATATGTATCATTTCTCCCCAATTGCCCGATTAAATAAGATGATACAAAATTCAATCCATCTCTGCCAGGGTAATTGCCTAAGGCTGCACGCTTTTTCTTTTGGGATAACCCAGAAATATCTACTGCAGTATGGGCAATTGTAAAATATGCAGCTATCGAAAAAACATTATGTTTCAATAAATCACTATCAACCATGAGATATGTTTTTCCAAAATCCGTATTCTCATATATTATTGCTTTATTCACTAAAAAGTTCTCTAAGTCAGTTTCGCGTTGACAAGAGAACTTTTTAAATGATTCTTGAATTAAATTAACATCATATCCTTCTCTTAACATTTCTCCCAATGATAAAACAACATAATTTATCATTCGTTTTTACTAAGAGCCTTTCCGATAGCAGTTTTTAAATCTTTATCCTGTGATAGATTCGCTAAACGAGATTGGAAATCGCCTCGTAATGTGGGAGTCACTGCCTTCACCATTTCCTCAACAAAATCTGTTGCTTTCTCTCGTTGTACCGTAAACTGCTTTCCAAATGAAGATGTTGCCATTCTATCACCTCCTCTAAACTCATACCATATCATATGCCGACAAAGTATGCGTTGGTAATTAGATTATAACACAAATTTGCAAATTGTAAATATAATATATAAACATTTATTATTTTAGCCCAATATTTAATATATTATTCTTCCCACATAAATTGTTGAATTTTGAAGATATGCAACACGAAATGCAACACAAAAAAAGAAAAAGCCCAGAAACTCCAGGCTTTTCAAGAGCGATAGACGGGGCTCGAACCCGCGGTCTCGACCTTGGCAAGGTCGCGCGTTACCAACTACGCCACTATCGC
>JAIEEY010000264.1 GCA_029067205.1 Lachnospiraceae bacterium | reverse complement strand
ATATGGAATGCTGTGATTTCATGCAAATTTTCAGTGCATTCTATGTGCATAATTGGTGCTTTTCTCAACATGTATAAATAAAAATTGGTAAATATTTCAAATTTGCTCATTTATAGCTATAAGTTATACTGTCTAATGAAGAATATTATATCATGCTGTCTAGTAATATGCAATCGAAAACTTGCTTGGATTTTGAAATGATTTAATCCTCCAGTTTTGCTGTGGCGAATGGAATAAGTAGTAGAATTGTTTATACTCATATACTTTTTGTGTTAGCTGCTAAAGAAAATAAGTCCGCAGGGAGACGGTGCACAGACCCTGCGGACTTATCTGTATACTGGTTCAGCCCGGCTCTGAGATGCGTGACACTCCCACAAAGATTTCAGATATTTTGTACCAGGTAGGGTAGTCTACGATTCCTGTGGGGGCAAGGCCGAAGATGCGCTGGAAAGTGCGGACTGCATCAGCTGTGCCGGTTCCGAAGATGCCATCTTCAACAATACGCGGTATGGCAGGGTAGTTCTGCGCTATACGGTTTAGCTGCTGCTGCATCTGCAGGACTTTCTGCCCGGAGGAACCAACAGTCAGGTCGTAGCCAGGCCATGACGAAGGAACACCTGATATGTAGGTAGTAGAGTTGATGTACATATCATTTCCATAATAATAACGTATGATTTCGATCGGTGTGTATCCCTGGTCGCCCAGATATTTGCTTCCCCACTGGGAGAGTCCATTGCAGGTTACGCGGTTTCCATCGCAGTAGGAAGTAAAAATTGGCTGACGTACACCTGGGCGCGACAGATAATTCGAGAAGATCGAGTCCACGATGCGGCTGATATTTTCGTAAATATTCCTTCCGCGGATCCATTTCTGGTCGTAGGCCGTGGAGGAAGTAATGGTGAAGTTGTAGCCCTGGTTCCGGTACCACTCCGTATATACACGATTCAGCGTAAACGACATGATTACCAGTGTGTTGGCATAGATCGTGTTTTCGGGCCATGTCGCATAAATCTCGGACGATACGACATTTTTGATGTAATCCGTATAACGCACATAGTAATTGGGGGCACTGGAATCCTGCGGAACGCCGTCGTGTACGATGATATATTCGGGTATCACGACGCGGCTTAAGACGATCTCGCCGCTCTCGTCCATAGGCTTGATTTCGTCTTCAGGTATTTTGGGCGGATATTCCCCATACAGGGTATGGTCAGGTATGACAATGTCTTCCTCGGTTTCCCCTGGAGGTTCGAGTTCAATTGGATTCATGGTCACAGGCTGAACAGCTGTGACATCGGGAAGGATCTCCGTACCGGAGATATAGACTGGTTCATATCCTGGCGCCGTGACAGAGATATTGTATTCTGAGTATGGCTGTACATCACTGATCTCCGTGCTGTAGGACAGATTTGGTGCCGGAAGTGAGATCGTGGAGGTTTGCCCGGAGTCGTTGGTGGTAAGTGTCTGCACAACAGAGTCAGGATCACCAGAGTAAGATATTGTAATAGTGGCATTATCTATGGGGATAAAGCCCAGCGATGATGTGACGCTTATGGTTAAATTTCCAGAATAAGCCGGGATTTCGGCTTTCATAATATTAGACATAAAAATCCCCTGCATATGTTTTTTATAATATATGCAGGGGATTTTGCTGTGTTACAGCTGCTATTTTTTCATGCCAGCTCTCTTTCTGAGAGTGGGATCCAGAATTTTTTTGCGGATACGCAGATTCTCGGGTGTTACCTCAAGAAGCTCGTCGGTATCGATAAAGTCAAGTGCCTGTTCCAGGCTTAAAATCTTGGGTGGAGTCAGTCGAAGCGCCTCGTCAGCACTGGATGAACGTGTATTTGTAAGCTGCTTTTTCTTACATACATTGAGTTCAATGTCCTCGCCTTTTCCATTCTGACCAACAACCATGCCAGAATAGACCTTCTCACCAGGACCGATGAATAAAGTGCCGCGCTCCTGTGCATTGTACAATCCATAAGTGATTGCCTCACCTGCCTCAAATGCAATCAGGGAACCTTGCTTACGGTACTGAATATCGCCCTTGTAAGGTCCATAACCGTCAAATATCGTATTTAAGATACCATTCCCTTTCGTGTCTGTCATAAACTCGCCGCGGTATCCGATCAGTCCGCGTGACGGGATAGAGAACTCCAGACGGGCATAACCGCCGCTTGCCTTGCCCATGTTCTGCAGTTCGCCTTTTCTCTGGCTGAGTTTCTCGATGACAGTACCAGAGAATTCTTCGGGAACATCCACGTATGCAAGCTCCATCGGTTCCAGCTTTTTGCCGTTTTCGGCTGTTTTATACAATACCTCTGCCTTGCTGACAGCAAACTCAAAGCCCTCGCGGCGCATATTTTCAATTAATACAGACAGATGCAGCTCACCGCGTCCGGAAACTTTGAAGGAATCAGCGTTCTCTGTCTCCTCGACGCGCAGCGATACGTCAGTGTTAAGCTCCCGAAAAAGCCTGTCGCGCAGATGGCGGCTGGTCACATATTTTCCTTCTTGTCCGGCAAGCGGTGAGTCATTCACGATAAACTGCATGGCGATCGTGGGTTCACTGATCTTTTGGAAAGGAATGGGAACCACGTTGTCAACAGCGCAGAGCGTATCGCCGATATGGATGTCTGCGATGCCGGAGATTGCGACGATCGAACCAATCCTGGCTTCTTTTACTTCAACCTTGTTCAGTCCGTCGAATTCATAGAGCTTGCTGACTTTTACCTTTTTCTGCTTGTCCGGCTCGTGGTGGTTGCAGATGATGACCTCCTGATTGACAGTGATGGCGCCGTTGTCAACCTTGCCTACGCCGATGCGGCCTACATATTCATTGTAGTCGATGGTGCTGATCAGCACCTGTGTTCCAGCCTCGGGATCGCCCTCCGGTGCGGGGATATAGTCAAGAATCGTCTCAAACAATGGTGTCATGTCAACACCTGTTCCATCTTCCTCCAAAGATGCGACACCAGTCTTTGCGGAGGCATACACGAAGGGGCAGTCAAGCTGGGAATCATCAGCGTCAAGCTCAAGAAACAGTTCCAGCACTTCTTCAACAACCTCGGAAGGACGCGCCTCCGGGCGGTCAATTTTGTTGATGCAGACGATAACAGGAAGCTTGAGCTCGAGTGCCTTTCTGAGCACAAATTTTGTCTGCGGCATGGCTCCTTCAAATGCGTCAACAACAAGGATCACACCGTTTACCATCTTGAGGACACGCTCAACCTCGCCCCCGAAGTCGGCATGTCCAGGTGTGTCGATGATATTGATTTTTGTATTTTTATACATAACAGCTGTATTTTTTGATAATATCGTGATGCCGCGCTCGCGCTCAATGTCGTTGGAATCCATGACACGCTCGGCAACCTCCTGATTCTCACGGAATACGCCGCTCTGTTTTAACAGTTCGTCCACAAGCGTCGTCTTGCCATGATCGACATGGGCAATGATGGCTACGTTTCGGACATCTTCTCTTTTCTGTATCATATCAATAAACCCTCCATAATAATCCTCCATTCCTCAAACACGCCAAAATAGTATAGCACTTACATGTATATTTTGCAACGTTAAAAAA
>JAIEEY010000263.1 GCA_029067205.1 Lachnospiraceae bacterium | reverse complement strand
AACCTTTAGGGAGCACACTTTAGGCTGCTTTAGCAGCACATTGAACCTACCGGCTTTAGCCGGTAGTGGTTGAGTTCTCCGGAAAAATATGAAGAGATACAGATTCAATTTAATAATCACATGAAGCCTCAAAAGAAGAATAAAAACTTTTTGATTGACTATGATATAAGATTGGCTGCTTTCACAAGAAATGGTCTTATCGTAAAGGAAGTAGATAATGGAGTAGAAATATCAAATAATAAATATCCGCAGATGTTTGGTGCATTACTTGCATTGGCCAAATCCGTCTCATCAGTGAAGACATTTGGTATGCAGGGGTTTTACCATTGTGAATTCCGTATGATTACGAGTCAACATAAACCGGATTTTAATGATATTCTTCAACCCTTAAGTGCGGACAACAAGGAAATGATGATAAAGTTCAATGAAATTGCATTGCAGGGCAAAATGAATCCATCCTATAACACGTTTTGGAAAGTTAATTATAAGTGGAAAAACAGGCAAGTAATGCAGCTCTCTATAGCCGGAAAGGATCTTACGGTAACGGTGACCGGTGCAGTCGATGAGGGGCAAAGAAAGTTGTTAACAGAATATGTGAAAGAAGAGGATCCGGCATTTGTTGCGCTTATACAGGATAACTTGACAGCTTGTACCGGTTGCGCATATGACCACATAGGAGTAATCATTGATGTGTTCGGTACACCAAGAAGGGTGTGTTCGAATGCAATTAGTGTTCGAGTGAGAAATCCTGATGAAAAAGATATTACGTTTCTGACAAAATTTATAGAATACAGAAAAAAGCTAATCATTTGGTCATTAGAATAACACACTAACCACAAAAAAGAAAGGAATAACGATATGAAAAAAATTTTAGAACATCAAGTTCCCTTTCCGGTGGATGCGGAATCGGACAACTTTACTGCGGCACTTGCATCTGCGCTGGTCATTGCACGTGGATATACAGAGGAAACGTCATATTGGTGTACGCAGAACCGATGCTATTGCATCCATTGTAGCCCCTGCGGCGACAATCTGTCGGAACGCCACCAGACGTCTATCTACCACTGCCTTTTGACAGCATCGACACTGGCGTTTGGTTTCGATTATCCATGGGATGACACCGTGGATCCCCATTCCCTGCCGGGATTTTCTAACGGCTGGCGCTGGGATGACAATTTTGTTGATGAACTGGCACGTTTTGCGGGATTTTCCTATCTGCGCTTTGACGGTACAAGCGCACAAGAAGAGGTACTTTCCACAATGAAATGTTCTTTGGATGCCGGTTTCCCGACTCTGCTGCGGTTAGAAAACGAAATGGCATGGATTCTTGCAGTGGGCTATGATGCAGATACTGTATATGGCTTGGATTCACAATTTCATGCTTTGCCCGATAACTGGCATTCCATGCTGCGCGACGCAATCGTCATCACCGACAACACTGCGCCTGACATGTCCTACAAAGAGCTCCTGGAACGCATCGTATCTGCCCTGTCCTATGATGAGCATACGGCGCTTGAAAGCGTAATTATGGATGCGCTTGACCATGTGACGATGGAAAACGCCATGGACACCGCCGGCATGATGTGCGGCATCTGCAGTGTGCCAATTGAAGCAAGATGGCATGCCGCAGAAGCATTCATCGGAGTCGATAACCTGCTATGCAATATTTGCACAAATAAAGAAATACACAGTCGACTAAGCGATGTTTTTTTTGCACAGTATACCAAGGATGGAAATGGTGAAACACATGGTATCGGATGGCAGATATGGAGCGCGCTTGGTGTGGGACCCGAGACCGGATATGATATTACCCCGCAGTCCGCAGATTTGATTTTACAAAAGAAAACACAGGATACGCTGAAACGCCTGTATGCGAAGATGTTTGAAAACGACCGCGCCGTGTGTGCTGAAATTCGGGATTGTCTTGAACAATTGTAATATATCAAAGACACTGTATTATAAGTCAATGGGCGATTGCTAATCTGTTGAACCATAGATGCAGGCAAGCGTCTGTACAATCTTTCACAGAGAGGTTGAATAGAAAAATGTAATTGTAATACAATGATTAAGCGGAAAAGCCGCAAAACCCTAGAGTTTATGGGTTTTGCGGCTTAGTTCAGATTATTCGGACTCTACAACTTCCGATTTGTTTTTTGGGATTTTGTACTATAGTTTTGATATTTTGAAAGTGAATAACCAATAAAGAAAAATGCTTAAAATCATATTATAAAAGATTCTAAGCTTTTTTTGTCAAATATTCAGATTATCTTCAGCATCTATAAATATCTGCATTTCGTTATTTAAATAAAGCCTTGTGTATTCAAGTAAATTGTCTATTGCCATTGCATTTAGAACGTGATCAGTCTATACTGTAGTTTTCAATACTTCTTCTGCTTTGTTACAGTCAATTCGTAGTATGTATCCATCAAATGTCGTTATATCAATACTGTTATGGTACATATTGTAGCTTGCGGAAATAAAATTCATATCATCAACTCCTTGTGTTCTAAAATTTAAGCATATCTTTCAGTTCGATTACCTTTTCCTTACTTGTTATTTAACTTGAATTCCCCACCCTATTTGATAACTACATTTAATCCTTTTCCAAGCTCATCAAGAAATTTGCTGATCCGCTGGGAATGTATATCCGCTTCTGGGTAAAGGACATTTGCGAAGCTGCCATCGTACCATGTATTAGCGTGTGAATTGGCTTTATCGGATAAAACATAGTACTCTGCCATAACCCAGAGAGTATTCTTATTTTGATAGCTGATGCTGTACAGGAACTCGTCATGGTGTTCTCCGCTGGTTCCCACATAGACCTCCACGGTCCATGACTCCGATTCATGGCGTAGCCTTTTGTAGGTCTCATCCGGCATCCGCTTTCGGTTGCCCCCGCCGTAAAAGGCATCCAGTGTTCCTGACGGATCTTGTGCTGCCAGTAATAGTAATACATTTCCAAAATACCATTATCTACCAGCCATTTTCTTTAAACTTTTTGAAAGTATTTCAATCAGTTCACCATATCTGTTCATTTTGTGTTATAATGTTTTATGTGAAAGGGAAAGCTCACCTGCGATAAATTTAGTGTTTTCAAGGGTTAGCGGAGATTTTAATAACAAAATATAACAGCTAATGTTTCCCTTAAAAATCATCAAATCACAATTGCAATTTGCAGAAAGGAAGTACATTATGGAAAAGGAACGGCTAGAGAAACAAATTGATTTTATTTTAGAAGCGGATAAAGAAAAAAATATTTTTCGTCAAACACATCTGACTGAAAATGGAAGACGTGAAAATGATGCTGAGCATGCCTGGCATATGGCAATGATGGTTTATTTATTAAAAGAGTATGCAAATGAAGAATTTGATGTAGCCAAAGCGATGCTGATGGCTTTAATTCATGATATTGTGGAGATTGATGCAGGAGATACATTTGCTTATGATATAAAAGGGCATGAGACTAAAAAAATGCGGGAAGATCTGGCGGCAGAACGAATTTTTGGCTTGTTGCCAGAGGATCAGGGAGAAGAGTTGAAGAATATGTTTCAAGAATATGAAGCATATGAAACACCGGAAGCAAGATTTGATCGTG
>JAIEEY010000262.1 GCA_029067205.1 Lachnospiraceae bacterium | reverse complement strand
GCAGAAAATACATTGATAATCCGCCAGAAGGCATGACTTCAAAGGACATCCGCTCCATGAGCGATGAAGCTCTTCTGAATATGGATTATTTCCTCAATGATGATGAACTTGATGACGATTTTGGTGAAGAAGGATTTTATATCTTCTAAAATATACCTGATCGTCTTATCGTGTTGCCTTTCTACGCTGTCACTCGAACACACCATCCCAAAACATGTGTTCCCGTCCCGTTCCAAAAATCGCAATTTCCTATAAAGTAAAAAGATGTGCTATGCACTTCTCAATCCTGTCTTTGTCACTGCTGCTTTCAAAGGCCAGCAACCCGTCAACGTCCACGCCTATATAACTTGCTATCGCTTCCGGTGGTATTTTAAAGTATTGTGTAAGGTTCTCAAGCATTGCCCTGTAATATCCATCATTGTCTGGCTTTTCACAGCAAATCTGTAGCAAGAATACTATAAGGTACTTCTCTTTATCCTTATCCCTTAATCTATAATTTTCATCACTGCATAACTGCCGCAATTCATATTCCGGTATTTGCGTTGCTATTCTGAGAGAATCAAAACCAAAGCCCCATTCTACATATTGTTTTAATAATTCCTGCAAGGAGTATATCTGCATAAAAACCTCCAACTTAAGATTATTCTGCAGACAGATCCCCTGATTCTCCAATCTGCCGGAAAACATGGAAGCCTGCCCGCCCTCTGTGGCCTTATTGGTAATATGCGTCCGGTAATTTACCGCTTTCACTAAACCCCGAAATGTATCATAAATTTGTTTCTGCTAATTGCATCCTGTATTTTATCTGCCAAGTCCCTCAAATGGGCATCTTTGTTGATTCGTCCGTCTGATAACACAATCTCTTGAAAACCGGGCAATGACTCAGGCGGTATCAATGTAATTCCCCACCTCGCAAGTCCAAATTCAGGACGGTCAAGGCTGTGGAAGTAAGTCTTCAGGAGAACCAGCTTATCCCACCAATCATCTATATAAATATCATCATTAATGCATACACATTGATATTTGTCAGGATCATAGGAATACTTCTGCGTTTCCCCTATATCCTCAATTATCCCAAATTCTGCCTTAATCATTTTGCCCCCTGCCTATACCTTATATCCTAAAACCGCAATAACTTTCCCGTCTTTCAAAATGCAGGCAACATCTTTCCCTTCTCCTATCAGTGTTTCCCTGCTGTTGAGGATATTCTTATCTGCATTATCCGGCATTTCCAGCAATACCTTGTATTCCCCCTCATATGTTCCGTTGAGGTGCCCTATAAATATCTGTTCCAGTTCCTCTAAGCTTATCTCCTTTGCAGGCAGCCATGAAAACACATCTAAAACTGTCACCCTGTCATTCCTCCCCTGTTACTGACTTACACTATTCACTTTTTTTCTTTCGATTTATAACCATATCTACCCATAAATCAATAAAAATTTCTGCAATATCTGCAACCATATTTATTATAAAATCAAACATCCTGCAATCCTTTAAATTCTTGTCATATGATATCCTGGTTCCTCAAGCTGTCAGGAGCCGGGGAAGCCTGCCCTATCCGGTTGTGGCTTATTGGTAATTTGCTGCCGTAAGGGTATTGCTTACTCGAACTCACCAATGATACTTCCTTTTTGGATGATATGCTTTTTGGCCTTTTTCAGAAAATTTCTTTTCATGGAGTTGGCGCCTATGTCTATTTTACAGTCTAAGGAATAGATTGTAAAACGATAAGTATGTTTTTTCCCTTTTGGCGGCTTCGGCCCCGCATAACGGTGCAGGCCATATCCTACCCCCTGGCGGGCATTCCCCAATGCCGGCACAGTCTTACCGGCAGGAATATTTTTCCCTATTCTGTCAGCGGCAGGGATGTTCCAGATGATCCAGTGCGTAAAATCCTTAATCGGGTGTGATAAATCTTCCAGTGTAACAGCGAAGGTCTTCGCATTCGGTGATAGGTTCTTAATTACAAATTCCGGCGATACGTCCTGCCCCCGTCCTGTATATTCGATGGGAAATTTGCTTCCGTTGTCCATGCCAATGCACTCAAATTCCAAAACCGTATTATTCATATTTTTTTCCATAGCTTGTTTCATATCCTTCTATTTTAATTTTGTTAATGCTTTTTTGACGTTTTCATTTTTCCAAAAATCGCGCCAATCACTGCACCAAAAGCAATTCCCATGAAGAGAACAGTCAACAAATGCTCAGGAAGCAAAATACTAAACATTCCTCCAGCGCATGTTCCGTAAGCTATACCCCAACCAATATAATAAGATGTTTTATCTTTTTTGTCAGTTTTTTTCATAATGCCACCTTCTCTCCTAAAAAACAAAAAAACCACTCCACTCTCTCATAATAAGTCCGAGCAGTTCACCTTTATTTCCTGCTCATAATGTTTGTATACTTCAGGCACCAAGCCTATTCTAAAACTTTTACATAAAAAGAGTAATGTGCTATCCCGCCGTAACCACTTAGATAATTGGTCAGCTCTTCAATTTCAGTAATCAGGATGGTTTTATCCGGTGGCGATAACTGCACCGTAGCTGATGCTATTTCCGACGGTTCCATACCCTTAAACGGTTTTCTGCCAGAACTAAACACAAATATAATAATGCCTAACGCCAATACACAAGCAAATGCAATTATTAGTCTTTTAAATTTTTTCATGTGACAATCCTCCCACTACACATTAGGCAGATGCACCATTGCAAAAGGAAACCTGTCTTTACCGCTTTTCTTTTTACTGTGAAACATAACCTTCCGGATAGCCAAAAAAGCGCAGACTTCCCCTATCAAACTTAAAAGAAGTTTTTG
>JAIEEY010000261.1 GCA_029067205.1 Lachnospiraceae bacterium | reverse complement strand
AACTCAGAAAAAATGTGCATAAAATAAATTTCCTAAAGATGACAGGCTGAAAAAGAGTTTTCCTTTCATAACTGTATTAAGGCATTCATACTTGACAAGGTGGCAGAAAGCATTATTATACAGAAACTCCGAAAACACTTTTGGCTGGATGAGAAGACAGTATTACAGGGTATATGGAAGATAAAGTACGGAAATTTTTATGAAGTACAACAGGAGCAATATCTAAAATAAATTATGGTGCAAAAACAGGAGCATTCCAAGAAAATGGAGTGCCCCTGTTTTTGCTGTGAAACAGATGGAGAGCAGACAGCATGGAGATGATGTATTGTATTTGACTTTACATGGTTTCGACATTTTCCATGAAAATTGTATAAAATACCTGCTGTCGAATCTGCTCAATCCTTTTTCGAGGTGTCATATATGCCATAAACTTTCTTGCAAAAAGATTTGCGAATAATCGCATAGGATGATCACTTTTTTCTTTTGGGTGAAATCTGGCATTACCTGCCGCACCAAAGATGCGGACAGTTGCAGTTTGACTCCTGTGCTCTGCCACATACGATCCAAGCAGAACAGAAATGTAACGGATCTGATTTTGGTTACAGTGAGTGCAGATAACATAATGAAACTCCTTGCAGCAGAGCTGCGAGGTATCAGCCCGAGACTCGCTTCGCTTGTCATAAGTTTGTTACGCAGCAGAGCTGCGGGGAATTAGACCCTGAGAGATAAAAATAAACTGAAAAATATTTATAAAGTTTACCAATTATGTTGTTTTCATTGTATAATAAGTTTAACGGTCAAGATCAAATCCATTCTTTATTAAACGAAAAGGTTCATGGAAAGCATTTATAAACAATTGACGGCTCAAATAGAGATGTAGAAAAAATAGTTTATAAATATAGAGGTGGGTACCATGCGTATCGCATATTGTGAGGATGAAACTGCACAGGCAGAACTTGTCCGTGCCATGATCGGGCAGTGGGCGGAGAGCCGTCAGACAACGGCGGAGGTTATTTTATACGAGAGTGCAGAAGAGTTTCTTTTTAAAAATGAAGCTTTTTCATATGATGTGGTTTTTCTGGACATCGCGATGCGGCAGATGAACGGCGTGGAACTTGCGCGCGCAATCCGCGAAAAGGATAAAAAGCTTCCGATCGCATTTCTGACAGCAGACAGGACGTTTGCCATCGAGGGGTATGAGGTGCGCGCGGTGCGGTATCTGCTCAAACCGGTCACGATGGACAAGCTTGGCAGCCTGCTCGATGAACTGCTGGAAGAGTGCGAAGACGATGCAGAGGACATGGTTTGTATTACAGTCGGGGAGAAGGGCATTGTCAGAAAGCTTGCGGAGAGCAGCATTTGCTACATAGAAGTGCTGGGACACTATACACAGCTTCATCTGAATGACAGTTCCGCAGTCCGTATCAAGGAGAGCCTGGCAGCAGTTGCGGCAGAACTGCACAGGAAAGAACTGTTTGTGAAATGTCACAGGAGTTTTGTGGTAAACTTGTCGTATGTCGAGAAGATCAGCCGCACGGAATGTACGCTCTCTGATGGGACAGCTTTGCCAGTCAGCCGAAGCTCCTATCAGGAGCTGAATGAGCGGTTCATACAGTACTATAGAGATATGATATAAGATTCGGGGAATTTTCATGAATGCGATAATGATACTTTTGTTAAGCCTGATGCTGCTTGCGTTGACTGCATTTTTGCTGTACCGTATTCTGGACAGGATTTACGCAAGGCAGATCGCGGCGTATCAGAACAAACTTTTGAAAAATGAAGTCGACGAAGTGCATAATATCTATCTCACGATGCGGGGCTGGCGGCATGATTACCACAACCATATGCAGTCCATCAAGGCGTATCTGGCGATGGACAATCTGGAGGAGGCAAGAGCCTATCTGGACAGGCTGGAGCAGGATCTGGATGACATCAATCTGCTCTTCAACACTGGAAATATTAATGCGGATGCAATCTTAAACTCCAAGATTTCCCTCGCGATCAAGAAAGGAATCCGGGTGGACTATAAGGCGACTGTTCCAAAGGAGCTTGCCGTGTCGGATATTGACCTGTGTGTTGTCCTTGGCAACCTGATCGACAATGCGGTGGAGGCGTGTGAGAAAGTCGAGCCGGAAAAACAGTTTATCCGACTCTATATTGGTATCCTGCGCAAACAGCTCTATCTGTCGGTCAGCAATGCGACGAATGAGGTTGTGCGGAAATTTGACGAGGAGTATATCACGACAAAGCGCGGCAACCACGGTCATGGACTGAAACGGATCAACAATATCGTGGACAAATACGACGGCTACATCAACCGCAAGAACGAGCCGGGTGTCTTTGTGACAGAGATCATGCTGCCGCTTTAAATGTCTTGTTCCTCCCAAAGCAATTCAGGAATTTTTTGAATTGCCTGTATTTTCTCCCTGTGATTGGATGTCGCGGTCAGCCATGCGTAATCTTCGCAGGGTGGTTCTGTCACAGACTCCCACTCGCCATCTGACAAACAGGCAAAGATCACATCGTCTTTTATAAAGATTCGATAATAACAGACTACGGCGAGATTTTCCAGTTCATAACCATCCATACTAAGGGCATTGACATAACATTTCAAATCTGGTAATTCCTCAAAATCATAATCACATTCATTCATATTCAGACTCAGGTAATAATCAAGCCTTGGTTCATAGGCAATCTGCCAGAACGCAGCCGTGATCAAAAAATTTAACAGAGAAGGGTTTTCCAATATCCAGGAAGGATTTCCATAATCGTGACAATATACAGGCGGATCTTCCAGGGTAAAGTCAGACAGACGGATTCCGTAATCAATTGCTGACACGCTGGAAACCTTGGAAAAGACTAAAAAATCCGCATCTAGTGGAGCGCAGTGGTAAATGGAAAATTTATCCAGGACATTCATAACAGGGATATTGTTTCCCTCCTGAATAATGTAAGGACAAGTGCCGAACCTGGCATAGTACTGCCTTAAAACCTTTGGAAAAGAAACAGATAGTTTTGTTTCTGCGGCTGCGATCTGTGAATCAGAATATCCCCAGCTGCTTTGGTCGCAGTCATGAAAAAAGTTCACTAATATATCAAGTGATGCTTTCAATTATAATACCTTCTTTCTTTGCAATGTAATCACACACTTCTTTTTATAATCTTACCATATTTTCGCTCTTTTTCCAATTCCCATTCCATTCAGGTACAGATTTTTACCATTTATGCTTTTTTCTGTGTAAAAACAGGGAAAGAATGATAATATGGCTTTAGAAAGGGACACCTGATATGAAAAAACAAAGGAGAGGAACAAATCATGAAACAGTATTCGATATGGAGCAATTACAAGTTTGCTTTTGAGCCGCTATGGAAACACAAGAAAAAGATTGCTCTGTGTACCATTGTGGAGGCAGTATTCTATGTCCTTGTGCCGATTGTGGGAATGATGATCACTTCTATGATCATAGGCAGTCTGGAACAGGGGATTTCAATGCAAAGCCTTGTGGTTCAGGTCCTGATGGCATTTACCGGATACGGAATTTTGAATATGGTAAACGGATATTTGGCGGCGCGCGGTGATGGACAGTTCATAGAAGTAAGAACAGAATTGTTTATCATGAGCCTGATCGAGAAAAATCTGACAGTCAGCATGGAACAGTATGAGGACGCAGAGGTTCAGAAATTAAAGGCGAAGACGGACGAGTGCATGTGGACGAATACTACAGGGATTGAGGGCTTTTTCCGTCATAACAGTGAACTGTTGAAAAGTGTACTTGGTCTGCTGGTCTATGCAATGCTGGTGGGCAGCATGAACTGGAAGATTCTGCTGATGCTTGTTGGAATGTCTGTGATCAGTGCGGCGGCAGCGTATGCGGTGACACGCTATTATCAAAAGATCAAAGATCCGCTATCGGAGCAGCATATGACAATGGACTATATCAACCGCGAGGTTGACGATGTGCAGGGAGGAAAGGATATCCGTATATTCGGACTTGGGAACTGGATTATTGAGAAGTATGACAGGGCAATCCGGAACTTCCGCCGCCTCTATTTTCGCAGGGATATCCGTTCCTATGGAAGCAATATCCTCGACATAGTCTTGGATGGTGCGCGCGACATCGTCTGCTATCTGTATCTGATTCTGCAGCTCTCTCATGGAATGCGGCTTTCCGAGTTTGTTTTTTACCTGGGGCTGGTTGCGGGATTTTCCAATTGGATCAGCATGATCAGCAGAAATATGGTTTCCATAAAACAGGACAGCGATCTGATCTGTGATCTGCGCACATATCTTGAACTGGAAGAGGAGATGCCGTCTGCAAAGAATGTGGATTGTACTTCGTGGACAGAGATCGAGATCGTGTTTGACCATGTCAGCTACCAATACCGCGGCGCCGGGGAGGAGACACTGCAGGATGTCAGTTTCCGCCTTGCGCCCGGGGAGAAGCTTGCACTTGTCGGTGTGAACGGAGCGGGCAAGACGACGATCGTGAAGCTGATGACAGGATTGTATCTTCCGACGGCGGGAACAGTGTACGTCAACGGTGTCAGCACGCGGGAGCTGAATAGAAAGGACTACTTTGCCAGACAGGCAGCCATTTTTCAGGAGCCGTTCCAGACTTCCTACAGCATCGGTGAGAATATAGCGCTGGCAGAATCGTATGACAGAGACAAAATCTGGGAGGTTCTGGCGCTGGCAGGACTTGACGAAAAGGTCAGAAGCCTTGACAGACAGTTGGACACCCATCTCGGAAAGGATATCATGCAGGACGGCATCACGCTTTCCGGTGGAGAGATGCAGAAGCTTTTGCTTGCGCGGGCGCTGTACCGGAATGCAGCGCTCGTCACACTTGACGAACCCACTGCGGCGCTGGATGCGCTGGCGGAGACGGAGATCTATGAGAAGTACAAAAAACTGCTGCGGGGAAAGAGTGTGCTCTTTATCTCGCACAGGCTTGCCTCCACAAGATTCTGCGACAGGATTATCCTGCTGTCCGGGGGACGCATCATAGAGCAGGGAACACATGAGGAGTTGATGCAGGCGCAGGGAGCATATTATGAAATGTTCCAAGTGCAGAGCAAATACTATAATGACTCGGTTTTTGAGAGTGTCTGCTGAGGGGAGGGATCTTGTTTATGATCGAAAAGAAGAAAAATATGTCCATTCAGGAAATGTGGCATTATATTTTATTTCAGACAAAGGGCTATCGGACAATGAAGGCAGCGATCGTGTTCGGCGCGCTGACTGCGGCGGCGGTGCCATATGTAAATAGTATTTTTTACGCAGGCATATTAGACCATCTTGTGCTTGCAGATTATGACAGGGCTGTCAGAATTGTCGTGTGGATGGTGTGCGTGGTACTTGCATTGAAACTTACGGCAAAGGGCTGTGAGAGGATCGTATACCATTACTGTGAGCCGTGCGCGTATGAGATTAAGAAGAGAACGGCCCGGAAAGTATTTTCCATGGAATATGAGATGCTTGACCGGACGGAATCGCTGTCAGAGTTTCGCAGGGTGCGGGCAGGAGAGATCGGAATGGGCGGTATGAATCGCCAGCTTTTGGAGATCTATGCGTTTTTTCAGGAACTTGCAGGGATTGGTTTTGCCTGTGGTTTTGTGTTGGTGCTTTTTGCCAGAACGGACAGCACAAAGGAAAATATAACAGTGTCGCTGCTCCTGTTTTTGTTGCTGCTTCTGGTGTTTGCAGCAGTAATGGTTCTGAGCAATTTCTTTGCGAAAAAAGAGGGGGTATTCCGAGTGGAGACGGAACTGAAAAATGAGTACCTCAACACGCTGTCAACATATCTGCTCAAACTGACTGACAGGGAGACTTATGTGAAGGACATCAGGCTCTTTGGGCTGAAAGACTATCTGTACCGAAAAACCGAGGGCTTTCGCACAGTGGGGAGAATGTATACAGAGTGCGGCTGTTATAGCGGGAAGTGCCATGCTGTTCCGTCTTTTGCGGCACAGATATTTGCGGCTGTGACGTATATCTGTATCGCGGCGAAAGCAATCGCAGGGAGTATCACGATCGGGGAAGTGACCATGTACGCAGGGGCGGTCATCACCATGGTCGCAGGCGTGCAAAGGCTGCTTGGCAAGTATCAGGAAATCAATTATATGAATGAATATCTGAGTACTTATGAGGAGTTTATCACACAGCCTGATATGCATTATGACGGCACGCTGCCGATTGAAAAGCGCGATGACAACAAGTATTTGCTGGAACTATCCCATGTTAGTTTCCACTATCCGTGGACGACGCAGGATATATTAAAAGATGTGTCCATGACATTTCACATCGGGGAAAAACTCGCGCTTGTGGGTATGAACGGCGCGGGAAAGACGACGCTGATCAAGCTTTTGTGCCGTCTGTATGAGCCGACACAGGGCGAGATCTTATTGAATGGAATCAACATTGCAAAATATGATTATGGGGAGTATGTCAGGATCTTTTCTGTCGTTTTTCAGGATTTTCACCTGTACGATTTTCCACTGGATGAGAATGTTGCCTCGGGGGAGCAGGTTGACGAAGAACGGCTGCAGCATGCGCTGGAACTAGCCGGCGTCTGGGAGCGCGTGCAGCAACTGCCTCAGAAGCAGCGTACGTTACTCGGTCATGAGAACGGGCAGGGTGTATTGCTCTCAGGAGGGGAGGCGCAGAAAACGGCCATTGCAAGGGCACTGTATAAAGATGCGCCGTTTATCATACTGGATGAGCCAACCGCGGCGCTTGATCCGCTCGCGGAGGCGGAGATCTATGAAAACTTTAATACGCTGATTCAGGACAAGACGGCAATCTATATCTCGCACCGGATGAGCAGCTGCAAATTCTGCGACCGGATCGTGGTGCTCGGCGAGGGACGGATTCTGGAAGAGGGAAGCCACGAGGCACTCCTGGCAAATAAGGGGACATACTATGAACTGTATAGCGCACAGGAGGCGTATTACAAAAAATAATAGGTGTAGCTATCATAAGAAAATTGTGTTATAATGAAAAACAATAAATAAAGTTTATATACTGGCGGTCAAAAAGACTGACCGCTCAGTATAAAGTGATGCACACAGCCGCATAAGGAATTATGCCGCTTCGCGGCTGCGGCTGGCGCAATACTCACGGCAAATTTCATTTGCCGTGAGTATATTATAAGGTAGAGGAGGTGAAGCGATTTGCCGTCGCAGGGGGAAATAATAAAAGAGTTAGCTGAAAAGCTGGAACGACAAGTGATCATAGATGCTTTGAGTAAAATCCAGTCGATGGAGGAGCTGCAGGAGTATATCGAAAGGCTTCGCGCAAAAAATGAATAATATATAAATCCCCGCCCAAAATGGCGGGGATTTATATATCGGATTATACTTTGCCTGCCCTGAGTGCATTGTGCAGACCGGCAAAGACTTCGTCGTAGCGTTTGCATTCTTTGATGCTTACAGTAGTGACATACAGACTTAAAGGGATTTCCTGAATCTCATAAGTGAATGTCAGTTCGTTCATGCTGCGGATTTTCTCTGCAATCTGTTCTGCGTATGCCTGATCGCTGCTGCTGGTCAAAATACAAAATTCATCGCCGCCGATGCGGAACACAATGTCTTCCTCGCCCGATGCCGCTGTCATGCGCCGCATCTGTTCTAAGATTGCCAGATCCCCGGCTTTTCTGGATATATCGTTAATTGTCATCATATGTTTGATGTCACAGAGGACGAAAAAGCAGTCCTTTCTCTCCTGAAATAGATCGTACAGTTCGTTGATATCTACATGTCGTCTCTGCATAACGTAATCGTCTCCTTTCTGTGGAGGTGCACTAAACCTCGGAAATAATTCTGTGAATCTCGTGGTGCGAAATTCAGAAGGTCTACAGTTCCATACCTGCTCAAATGCACGTGCAAAGGATTCGTGTGTGCTATAACCATATTCAACAGCAATGTCCAGAATAGGCAGCTGCGGTTGTGTGGACAATTTCTTTGCCGCCAGCGTCATTCGCCTGCGGACAATGTACTCATGCACGGAAATATTATGCACACTGCGAAATAATTTTTCGAGAGTGGATTTGGAGCAGAAGCAGGCAGACGCAATATCCTCAGTTTTGATCTCATCGCGCAGATGTACTTCAATGTATTCAAGCGCTGCCATTAAAAGCTCAATATGCTGCATCATCCATTCCCCTTTCCGATATCGTAATCTCATTATAGCAAAACGAACAGCAGCGGGTTTGACTTTTTGAGTAAAGTTTTTGGGAAAAATGAAGATATTTTACAAGACTTCACAGGCTCTTCAGATTACAATAGAGAATGCATCTGCAAAGGAATGCTATACGGTGAAAATATAATATTATTGTCTGTATAATGGGGTTAAAACCCTCGCCTTAAGGCGAAACCTTTAGGTCAACCCCATAGCTTCAGGTTTA
>JAIEEY010000260.1 GCA_029067205.1 Lachnospiraceae bacterium | reverse complement strand
AGTATAACCAGTGGCGCGTGATTATCTGTGTGGACGAGAGCGGTTCGATGCTGGATTCGGTGATTCACAGCGCTGTCATGGCGGGAATCTTTGCAAGGCTTCCGATGCTGGACACGCGGCTTGTCATCTTTGACACAAATGTGGTGGATTTGAGCGGATATGCCAGTGATCCGGTCGAGACGCTCATGAGCATTCAGCTTGGCGGCGGCACGAATATCGCCGGAGCACTCGCCTACTGTGAGCAGTTGATTGAGATGCCTCACAAGACGATGGTGGTATTGGTCACGGATCTCTATGAGGGTGGCGGCTATCATCATTTGTATCAGGTGAGCAACAGTATAATCGAGAGCGGGGCAAAGCTCATCGTGCTGCCCGCGCTTGACCATGATGCGGTGCCCAATTACGACAAGAGGGCAGCGGCGGTGCTCGCGGATATGGGGGCGTCAGTCGGCGCGATGACACCGGAGGAGTTATCTGGGTTTATCGCGAGAATATTATGAGAAGTGTTTTTATACTGAGCGGTCAGTCTTTTTGACCGCCAGTATAATATTCACAGTGAGGGCAGTAGAGGAAACATGTCATTATATAAGCGTATCAGCGTAAGGGGAAGGTCATTTCCCTACTTAATTGGCAGGGGAGGGGTTACATGGGTGATTGGGAATCGGTGTTTCGGGAGATTGATGATGATTATTTAATCGGCATTTCTAATAAAGGAATCGTAAAGCGCGCGTATAAGGATATGGAGACGACTTCGTGTGAGCTTTTGGATAGTGGACAGAATGAAATCATAGATGCGATTGCAGTAAAGGTCGGGGAAGAGACCGTTCAGATCAGGATGCCGCTCGGGGAAAGTACATGCTCCTGTCCGTCGAGAAGCATCTGCCGCCATGTCATACTGGGAATCCTTGCGTTGCAAAAAATGGCTGCGGATGTTGATCAAAAAACGGTCAATAAAGAAACCGCTGAAAAAGAAAGCGATACAAAAGAGACACAGAAAATAAATGACAATGAAGCAGCTGAAAAAGAGACTGTTACAAAAGAGACCAAAAAAAAGACTAACGAGGAAATTGCGCAGCAGCCATCACAGAATATTGAGAAAGGATGCGAAGAATCGGAAGACACAGACAATAGCATGACAAAAAAAGTACTGCAGCAGATCGCCGACTATCCATTGGAAAAGCTCTGCAAAAGTCTGGGTGTCAGAAGACTGCAGGAATGGATTGACCGCGCCAGGGCAGGGAAAGGACCACAGATCAATTATTCAAGTGTCGTGACAGTGCAGCCCCTGGCGCAGGCAATGACAGTCAAGCTGCTTTCTCCATTAGAGTATTCTACATGTACCTGCCACAAGAAGGAATTCTGTGTCCACAAGGTTGAGGCGGTCTTGTGGTGCAAGCTGGAATCAGGGCAGATAAACGTTGATGAACTGGAACGGGATCGGGGCGGCAGTACGGAATATGACATGGAGCAGATTCAGGATGTCGTCTTGCAGATGAGAACCTTTTTGGAGGAACTCCTGGACACAGGGTTGACGAGAACACCACAGGATGTGCTTGACCATATGGAACGTCTGGCAACGATCTGTCACAATGCAAAGCTGCCCAATTTTGAGAGTGACTGGCGGCGGCTGCAGGATTCCTACAATAAATATTTGAAGCGGGTAGCATCGCTCAGGATACAGCAGTTGATGCGGCAGCTTACGACATTCTACAGACAGGTGGAACTGTTAGGGCAGGCGCAGAATGTTCTTGAAGTATCAAAACTCGCAGGCGCATTCCGGGCAGAATATACGTCTGCCCTGGACCTGGATCTGGTCGGTATCGCGACGGAGCATTTTGTGAGCAAGAGCGGGTATGAGGGCGAGACGGTCTATTTTTTGGAGGAAAATACGAAGGAATGGTATACATACACACAGGCGAGACCTGTATTCTATGACAATAATACAAATACGGCAAACAATGCAGGTTTACGCTATATACAGGAGACACCGTGGGGATTGTCGGTTCCCTTGCGGGAGCTTGCGTTCTGGCATATTCATCTGGAGCAGGCAAAGAGTGACAGCAGGGGGAGGCTGTCGTCAAGTAAAGAGACAAAGGGGCAACTGATCCGGGACAGAAGAGCGGATAAAAATACGCTGACCACAGATGTTTTGGGAAAGTGGTATTATCAGGATTTCGCACAGCTTTTCGAGGAACAGTTTCAGGATAAAATAGACATACTGGAAAAAAACGATTTATCAGATTCAGACAGCACAACGCGGACGAAGCTTGTATTTTTAAGACCAGCATCGTGTGATCAGGCGGTATTTCTGGAAACGGAACAAAAACTATGTATGAATCTGTATGATGAGGCAGGAAAAGCGGTTGTAGTGGAAGTTGTCTATTCCAGGGACGAGGCAGAGGGAATCCGGTATTTGGAAAAAATTACGAATGAAAACCTGCCCTGCTTTTTCGGTAAAGTCTATCTGCGCGGCGGCATGATCCGGATGTACCCTGTGGCTGTTTTTGGCAGGAAGGAACTGGATACGAGGGGGATATGATGTAAAATCGAAATGTAATCAGGTGAGGTTTTCGACAAAGAGAGGCAGATGGGAATTGAGAAAAGAAATCAGAGCGGGAGTGGATCAATAATGGATATGTATGATAAAGAGGAAGTACTCGAGCAGCTGCTGTCCGATGTGGAGAATCTGCTGGAGGACCTGTACCAGAGCGGATTTGACACAGTGCATGACAGCACATTGAAAACGCTAAACAACATGGTTGCACGCACAACAGCATACGGCATGGAACTGCTGTCAGAGCTGCTTTCCCGGTTGACAGGCGGCTTGACGATGCGCCGTCACCAATTGGAAAAAAAGGAGGATTCGCTGATGGGTGTCTATACACAGCTGTACCGATATATAAGTGTTTGTGGGGATAAAATTGAGTGCGACAAAGGAGTGCGTTATTATTTGCGGTAAATTGATTTTTACAGCACAATTGTATATAATAAAAGTGTGATAAAAATCACAAAAATATATATAAATATGTGAGGGGAGCTGTGCGAAATGGAACGGTTTATCATGAAACAACTCTTGGACTGGAAACATTCACCTTATCGAAAACCATTAATATTGAAAGGTGTCCGTCAGGTAGGTAAGACATGGGTTTTAAAAGAGTTTGGCAGACAGCATTATGAAAATACTGCTTATTTCAATTTTGATGAGAATGAGGAATATAAACAATTCTTTGAAACAACAAAAGATGTGGATCGAATATTGCAGAACCTTATGCTGGCGAGTGGTCAGAAAATCGTTCCGGAAAAAACGCTTATTATTTTCGACGAGGTGCAGGATTGTCTCAAAGTGATTAATTCCATGAAATATTTCTGTGAGAATGCCCCAGAGTATCACATTGCCTGTGCAGGTTCCCTGCTCGGAATTGCATTATCCAGACCTTCTTCATTTCCGGTAGGCAAGGTAAATTTCATGCAGATCGATCCCATGACTTTCACAGAATTTCTGCTTGCTAACGGTGATGAAAATCTTGCTGTTTATATGGATACCGTTGATACTCCGGAGCCAATTCCGGATGCATTTTTCAATCCTTTGTGTGAGAAATTAAAGATGTACTATGTTACGGGAGGTATGCCGGAACCTGTTCTGATGTGGACGCAGGCGCGAGATGTCAGCGCTATGCAGGAAGCGCTGTCAGGCATTCTTGGTGCGTATGAGCGGGATTTTGCAAAGCACCCCGATGTGAGTGAATTTCCAAAGATTTCAATGATCTGGAAGTCAATTCCCTCCCAGCTTGCCAGAGAGAACAAGAAATTTATCTACAAAGTAGTGAAGGGAGACGCCAGAGCCAGAGAATATGAGGATGCGCTGCAATGGCTTGTGGATGCCAGACTGGTGCATAAGATCTATCGCAGCAGTGCTCCGGCTCTTCCTGTTTCGGCTTATGATGATCTGTCGGCTTTTAAAATCTATCTGGTGGATGTGGGACTGCTCCGTCGTCTGGCAATGCTTGCCCCGACTGCATTCGGCGAAGGAAACCGTTTATTTACAGAGTTTAAAGGTGCGTTGACCGAAAATTATGTGCTGCAGACACTGATCACCCAATTTGAAGTCGTTCCCAGGTATTGGAGCCAAAGCAATCCGCCATATGAAGTTGATTTTCTGATTCAGCGGGATAATGATATCTTTCCGATCGAAGTCAAATCTGAGACGAATACAACTGGCAGAAGTCTTCGAAAATTTAAGGAGTTATTTGGCGATAAGGTAAAGCTGCGCATTCGGTTTTCTCTGTCCAACTTAAAACTGGATGGCGATGTATTGAATATTCCGCTTTTTATGGCTGACCATGCGGATCGATTGATCGGACTTGTTTTGAATTATACTCACGGCAAATGAAATTTGTCGTGAGTATTGCGCCAGCCGCAGCCGCGAAGCGCATATTTCATTAAATGTATTTGCGGCTGTGTGCATCACTTTATACTGAGCGGTCAGTCTTTTTGACCGCCAGTATAAATCAGCACTGAGGAACTGTGCAGAAATAACATGTATAAGTTATTTTCACAGTTCCTCAGTTTTTCATTTCATGATTGACACTGGGTGAAAGCGAAGCGTATGTAATCATCATTACCAACAATATTTTCCCAATATGAAATTCCTTGTCAAGATATAGAATTCCCATTATAATTTTTTCATGATGCTGGAAACCATATTATATACCATATAGCGGGGGCTATTAT
>JAIEEY010000026.1 GCA_029067205.1 Lachnospiraceae bacterium | reverse complement strand
TTATTTTACTACTTTTCCCACAAAAAAGCTTGTTTCCTGCATTATTTAGTGCGAATTATTTTTTCCTTTCAAGGCTGCAGATATTGATATTATATGCAATCGTTAATCTTTCATGCACATTTCTAATGATGATAACAAAAGTTTATTACAAATATTACTTTTCCTGAAAATCAATTTTTTAATTACTCCCCTACCTCATTCTGCAAACAATTCCACACATTCAACTTTCAAAAAAGTAATGCATAAGTGCTACATTAAAAAGTGCATATCCAGTGCTAATAGTATCAAAAAATCCACTACTTCCCTCCTCTCTCCAATTCTGTCTGGCAGAATCCTTTCATTTGCATTATCTATACCCAACAAACGTGGCTGCTATACTATACCATCTGCATCTCGCTGCTCTGCCTTTCCTGTGGCTCTTCCAACCCTTCCTTTTGAATAATCCCATCTTCGATCAGCATCTGCTCACACTCCTTTAACAGCACGAGCCAGTCCTCTTTGATATTCTTGGGATAATGGTAAATATATGAATAATTCTTACTCGGTGTACTCCACTCAAAGTTATATATGATATTCTGGGGTGTGATCTGGTAGCTGTTTCCTTTTTCTTTCCTGATCTCTTTCTCCATTTCCAGACGTACCTGATAGTATTCTTCACTCCGTGGTCTTGCTTTTTTAATGTTTTCAACAAGCCTGTATCTTTTACTGAATTCACAGTCTTTGTCAACCAGCTCTCCTTTCCACCAGTCATATCCGTTCCTAATGGAACAGAATAAGTGGTTCAGGCAGTGTTTTCTTGTCGGATATAGCTCTGGATAAAAATCCATCATAAATTGTAACGTTTCCTCTGCTCTCATTTACTCTTCTCCTCCTGTATCATTATTGACATTTGCGCCCCATGCAGGGCACAGTTTCTGCTATTACTGTTGCTAATCAACAGTACTATTTCATGCAATATTTTCTTGCCGGATATAATTCTGGAATATCTATACCTTGCTTCGGCCTTATGATCACATTCCCTGCATCATCTGGCTGTCCTGACCGATATTATCAGTTTCTGATAGTTCTTCCATATCCTCATGCTGTGTTATTAGATGGCTTCCTATTATCAGCGGCTCTCTTGCAGTATACTGGATAACAATCCCACTGTAATCGTAGCCAACATATTCCAGTACCTTTTTCATCATCATGGAGATCAGCGCTTCGGTATCAAATTTAGTCTCAAAGTACAACTCCTCATCTATTTTAAGCGGCGCGTCCATTTCTTCCGATTACCTTCCAAGTATAACCCGCCGTCTTCCAAATACTTTTCCCCTTAATCGTAAGAGTATTTCATGCATATCTGGCTGTTCGTTACAATGCTTCAGAATTGTCTGGACGTTTTTTCCATGTAGGTGTTTCCATGATCTCGCCAGATGCGAATTTTATGGCTGCCGACTTCTTTCCCTTTAAGACTAACGGAGAAACCCGTGCCAGTTTACATTCCTTGATTTCGATTCCTTAATTGATGTCCTGTACGCCATTCTGGTATACCTGGATTACAGCATCACATTTCTGGTTCACAAGCTGCAGCAGTTCTTCCCTTAACTTTTCCACCATTTCTATGTAATCCATATAAATGCATCTCACCTCAAATCCCTTTTTATAGACTTTTTTATTATTTACGCCAACAATAAAACACCCGCTTCTTTACGGGCATTTTATTCTTACCGCAAACCAGCAGGAATAACACAATTTTATGTAACTGTTATTCCTGCAATGTTTTATTCATTAACAACAATCTCTTGCTCCATTATGATTCCTGACTGGAACTATATCTGTATTCTGTCCGCCGAGATTACTTTGATGTTTGCAATCAGGCGCCTTACAAGGTCATTGTCAAACTCCGGTATCTGGCAGGTGCTCTTGCTGATAAAGGCATCCATATCCTTTACACGCTGTTCATAATCATCTGCGAGCTTCCTCTTTCTTCTGGCTTCAGTCTGTTCCCCCTTTAAAGCATTGATTTCCTCAGATATTCTGCGGTAGCGTTCATCAAACTCTGAAGTATAGGCTCCTGCTTTCGCATTCTCTGCAATCAGGGCGACCATCTCCTCCTGCTTTGCTTTGATCTTTTCATCGTATTCATCCGACTGCTGTTCCTTTCCATAGCTGCCAATCACCCGAATGACGTTCTGGCGGAAGGCTCCCACAAAATCCCCTTCATTCCTCACGATACGGTGAATGGCTTCCATGACTGCCCTGTTCAGTGCACCCTCTTCCAAGGTCTCGGAATCGCCGCATTTCTTTACGCCATTTGTCAGACGGTTCGAGCATCTCCAGACAATCTTCTTTTTCCCGTTTCTCGCCCATGTCACCCTGCGGTATTCCTGACCGCATTTGCCGCACAGCAGAATCCCGGTCAGTGCATATCCTGAAGAGTATTTGCTCTTCTGACTCTTTTTTCTTGTGACCGCCGATTTGCACATGGCAGACCGCCGCATGATCTCCTCTTGCACCCTGAAAAATAATTCCTTTGGTATGATCGCCTCATGGTCATCCTCCACATAATATTGTGGTACGATACCATTGTTGAGGACTTTTTTCT
>JAIEEY010000259.1 GCA_029067205.1 Lachnospiraceae bacterium | reverse complement strand
AATTTGTAAAAAAATGGAAGTAAAAAGTATATGGTTATCAAAGAAACATTGTACTAGATCTCACTGTTCTCTCACGTTTGGCGAAGCATTTGATAATTATGTAACAGATAGGGCGTCTGTATTGGCAGTATCTACAATACGAGAATACAAGCGAACTAAACGAGTGGACTTGGAAGAATTGTCAGACTTAAAACTCGAAAAAATCACAGCAGAACAAATACAGGAATTCATTAACCGGATAGCAAAAGACAAATCCCCAAAAACTGTAGGGAATATATATGGAATTATCTCTACTGTTTTAAAGACATATCGCCCTGAAATGGCGCTCAATACAACTTTGCCGCAGAAAGTGCCACCAAAGCTATATATACCTACTGACGAAGATATACAAACACTTTTAGAACATATAGATAATGATGATATGATGATCGCTGTTTTGCTCGCCGCTTTTGGTTCGCTGCGTCGATCAGAGATCTGCGGACTAGAAGACACGGATGTCAACGGAGATATAGTTCATATACAAAGAGCTGTTATCCTGAATGAAAACAAACAAAGGGTGGATAAAACAACCAAGTCTGTATCAGGGAACCGTTTTGTACCCCTCCCAGACTTCGTTATTGACCGTCTAAAGGACAGAAAAGGACGCATTGTACAATTCCTAATCAGATTTCAGACCGATTTATCGATCTTGTGGTGCGTTCTGGACTGCCACATTTTAGATTCCATGATCTAAGACATTACTGTGCATCTATCCAGCACGCATTAGGTATACCCGATGCTTACATTATGCAGCGTGGCGGCTGGGGTTCCGATGCAGTATTAAAACAGGTATACTGACATGCATTGTCTGACAAAGCAGAAGAAATGAACAGTGTTGCAAATGACCATTTTTCCAAACTATACAACACGAAATGCAACTCAAAGTAAAAAGAACGCCTATTTTAAGCGTTCTTTGACTGCGGATAACAGGACTTGAACCTGCACGGTCTCCCACCAGAACCTAAATCTGGCGCGTCTGCCAATTCCGCCATATCCGCATTTCATAACTTATCAAATATGCTTTTATATTCTATCAAATGCAGATGCAAAAGTCAACTACTTCATGACGGATTTGCAGATTTTTAACGGATTTTATTTTTCGGAATTTATTTCAATCCCATTTGTCCTAAATTCAATACTTCCAAGCCCGCACTCAAACACTGCTGTTCCCAGAGCCAAATCATTCTTGTATGACTTTTTCGAGGCAAAGCTTTTTAATCTGTTATCATTTATTTTGACACTGCCCACTGCACAGGAAACGTCATAGTTAAAATCGCTCTCTTTATTATCCAGCTGAAAACTACAGCTTCCAACACCGCAGTTCACCCTGATATCCCCGTTTACTCTCCCCTTGTAAACGCTCGAACCCACACCGCATTCAACGTTCAGTCTGCCCGCTGTGACACCCTTCATCTTTGCCTTTCCAGCTCCGATCTCTACATTGAGATTATCTGAAACTGACAGATGCGCCGCTTTCCATTTACCCGCACCGATTTCCACTTCCATCTTATCACAAGAGATGGGAACTGCATCCAGATACATGGAACCTGCACCAATCTCCAAAGCGGCATGTTCCAATGACAGATTTGCTGGAAGATACAGCGTAATCTCTGTCTCATCCTGACCAAATATAGGCAAATGTATCACTCCCTCCACTTTGTAAGTGATGACAAGTTTTCCAGCCCTTAGCTCGCAGGTGTATCTGTCATCCTGCAGATTCTTTGCCTCCACCCGAATTTGCCCGTTAGTTGACTCTTCTGCCCTCACAGTCGCAGCCGCAATCCGCAGATTGAGTTTCTTTACATCACTTGCCTCAAACAAATTTACGCGCATCTTTCTTTCCATATTTGACCTCCTCATTCTATACATAATAAATCTCAATATATCCAAAATTTGTCTCACCCTTCAGATGCAATACTGCACTGCTGGTTCCCACTGCTTTCCCATGTTCGTTGATATTGCCAAAACAGTGCTCAAGCTCATTCTGCACCTTCCACTCCTTTGGAATATAGAGAATCGTCTCACCAAAGTTGTTGTCAACCTTCACAAACGCAGTATCGTCCTGAATAATGGCGTTGTCAAAATAGATTGTCATACTCCCAAAATTATTCTCCAGATACGCCTTGCAAAAATTATCTGAATTAATATACCGAATTGCTGATCCAAAATTATTTTCACAACGGATCTGTTCACCGCTGCACTGTTCGCTGCTGCTTCCAATCCCCCTGCTGCCGTCACTGTTCCATTCAAATTCAATATTTCGCTTTTTTTTTCCTTTCCCCCCAAACAGCAGGGAAAGTCCGATGCTAAGCAGCAACGCCGCTGCCAAAACCGTCCATGGCGTCAACGCCTCAATTCCCAGCGGCTTATCATAGATAATGCATAAAAATGCAACGGCAAACATCATTTCATAAAAATTTCTGTGTCGGACACCGTCCGCAGCCATCCAGAGCAAAAACACAGTCGCCAGAACGGAGAATACGCCCACATCCGGCAATATGCCCAGCTTGCTGATAATGACGATCATCGCCATCGCAATAAAAAAGATACCCCAAAATATTTTTCGTTTTTTCATCGATGCAACCTCTTTTCCTCCAATTTACTGATCAATGGTTTATAGTAATACCGCGAAACGTAGACCTGCTTGTGAGTGTCGGTAAACGCCACCACGCTCGATGCCGTCAGGTTTCGGTTGATAGAATATATATGGTTTGTATTCAAAATCGTCGACTTTGACACTCTCATAAAAAATCCCGGAAGAATATCCTCCAATTCGTAAAGCTTATACTTGATCTGATATGCCTCCGACCTTGTGTGAGCGCTAATACCTTTTTCGTCCGTCTCAAAAAACAAAATCTCATCCAGCATAAGATAATACTCTGTATTTCCTTTGTAAAAGACAAATCTCTGCGCCGCCCCAGCGGTCTCGCTCACCGCTTTTTGAATTGCAGAGATCTCCTCCGTCAGCCTTCGGCAGCGGATCAGTGCCTCATCCTCATCCAAAGCTTCCTCAATCTCAATTTTTATTTTCATAAATATACCCCTTGTGTGCTCCAGCACGTGTACCAATCAAAAATTAGAAAATGGCCTTCTTTCACCTTTCCACCAAAGGACTTTTATCATATCTCCGAACTTTCCTCTATCATAGTAAAACGAACCACCAATGTAAATAGCTTTACATTAAGTGGTTCGTTTTTCGCACTAAGAGGTTAAAAAACTAAGCAACTCTAAGGCGCCAAAATACGCCGCCTAAGACTTGCTTAGATTTTAGAAGAATGCCAAGAACGGGTGTTCTTCGTGCAAAACTGTTTCAGATATTATCAGGAATTCTACTGATAACCTTTTTGTTGATCAAGATCATAAAAAGTGATGATACACAAAATGACATCGCTTCCGCAACCGGAAATGCCCACCATACTGCATGAAGCCCACCGATCCTTGCAAGGAGAAATGCTACTGGCAGCAGCACCACAAGCTGTCTGGCAACGGATACGACAAGGCTGTACACTCCGTTTCCAAGTGCCTGAAATACTGAGCCAGCTATAATGCAGAACCATGCAATCAGGAAATGCACGCCGATGATGCGCAGCGCAGGCACACCAATGGCAAGCATCTCCTCAGACGCCTCAAACATGCCAAGAAGCACTGCAGGGATTGTCTCAAATACAATAAACCCGACAGAAAGCAGCAAAAATGCATACACAAGACTGCACTTGATTGCCTTGATCACCCTGCTCCTCTTCCCTGCACCATAATTATATGCCACAATCGGTATCAATCCATTGTTCAGTCCAAACACTGGCATAAAGAAAAAGCTCTGCAGCTTGAAATAAACACCAAATACGGCAGTCGCCGTCGACGAGAATGTGATCAGTATCATATTCATTCCATATGTCATGACCGAACCAATCGCCTGCATGATGATGGACGGCACGCCGACTTTATAGATATTGCCAATCGTACCCACATCTGGCTTAAAGCCTTTTACAGAGAGGGTAATCTCCTTATTTACCCTGATATTGAAAATCAGTCCAAGCGTCCCTCCCACAATCTGTCCTATGACCGTCGCGATCGCCGCGCCTGCCACACCAAGTTTTGGCATTCCCAAAAGTCCGAAAATCAGTATCGGATCGAGAATAATATTCGTGACAGCACCGACAGCCTGTGTAATCATGGAATACAACGTCTTTCCAGTAGACTGCAGAAGCTTTTCAAAGATCAGCTGCGCATACAGTCCAAAAGAACATACACACACAATCGTCAGATATTGCACACCCAGCGTCAAAATCTCCGGATCTGCATCCTTTATCTGGCTTGCGTAAAAAGGTCTGACTCCGACGATTCCCACGATCACAAATACAAGATAGCTCATGACTGCTAAAAAAATACCGTTCATAGCAGTTTTACTCACCTGTTTCAGATTTTTCTCCCCTAACTGTTTGGAGAGAAGGGAATTGACACCTACACCCGTACCTGTGCCGAGTGCGATCAAAAGTGTCTGCAAGGGAAATGCGAGCGATACCGCAGTCAATGCGTTCTCACTCAGTTTTGCCACAAAAATACTGTCCACGATATTGTAAAGCGCCTGGACAAGCATGGATACCATCATTGGCAGTTACATATTTAAAAGTAACTTATTGACAGGCATAACGCCCATTTTGTTTTCCTGCGTCTCTGCGCTTACTTTAGTACT
>JAIEEY010000258.1 GCA_029067205.1 Lachnospiraceae bacterium | reverse complement strand
GTTATACAGATGAGGCAGCATTTATCTTTGCGGAAACGGACAATGAGCCGCACAATACGATCACTCCGATCGCCAGGAAGCGCGGTGACAAGTATGAGTTAGATTTAGTTCTCAGGAACAATATCACGACAGAGGAGCATCCGCTCGGTGTATATCACCCTCATGCAGAGCTTCATCATATTAAGAAGGAAAATATCGGCTTAATCGAAGTGATGGGACTTGCAGTGCTGCCATCGAGATTAAAGTCGGAGCTGGAGCAGCTTGCAGATGCGATTGTCGCAAAAGAGGATATCCGCAAAAACGAAGTGCTGGAAAAGCATGCCGACTGGGTAGATGAATTCCTGCCGAAATATGACAACATCACGAAAGAGAATGTGATGGACATCATTAAGAAAGAGACTGGTATTGTGTTTGGCAAGGTGCTTGAACACGCGGGTGTATACAAGAGAGATGGGGCTGGAAAAGCAGCATTTCAAAGGTTTATAGACAGTATCGAATCATAAGGTGTGGGATTAGATGGAAACATTTCGCAATGGAAATAAAAAGATTACGATTTTAGATGTGGCGGAGGCGCTTAATGTTTCCAAGACAACCGTCTCGCGGGCAATATCAGGCAAAGGACGCATCAGTGAGGACACTAGACAGAAGGTTCTCGCTTATATCAAGGCGAACGACTATAAACCTAATGTGATTGCGAAAGGGCTTGCGCAGAAGAAAACTTATAATATTGCCCTAGTGATTCCCGGGGACTGCAATCTCGTGGAGATGCCCTTTTTTCAGAACAGTATGCAGGGCATCTGCGAGGAGGCGTCCGCAAACGACTATGATGTCATGCTTGTGACGACGACGGGCAGTTCCTCCGCAAATCTGGAGCGCATGATTGCAAACAATAAGGTTGACGGTGTGATTCTGAGCCGTTCTTTGGTGAAGGACAGGAATGTTGCACTGCTAAAGGCACAGAGTATTCCCTTTGTGTTGATGGGAACATCGCGGGATTCGAAAATCCTGCAGGTGGACAACGACCACAGGGCAGGCTGCGGTGAGCTGGTAGGACGTATGCTTGGCGCAGGGATTACGAGGGTTGGTTTAATTGGCGGCAGCAAAAACTATGTTGTGAACCGGACAAGGCGGCAGGGGTATGAGGATGCTTTTAAAAACGCAGGAGTACAGTTGGAAACAGCATTGATTTTTGAGGACTGTGTCAAGCCGGACAAGATAGAAGCTGCCGTGGAAAAACTGATTCGGGAAAATGTGCAGGGCATTGTCTGCATGGACGATGTGATATGCTCTGTCGTACTGCAGGTTCTGGCTGAGAAAGATATCCTGGTTCCACAGCAGATTCAGGCTGCGTCGTTTTATGACAGCACACTGTTAAAAAACAGCAAGCCGGCAGTCACGTCACTCGTATTTGACGATAAGGCACTTGGAGCACTCACCTGCAGAATATTGCTGCACTGCATTCAGGGTGAGGAGGTAGAAGCAAAGACCTTGCTTGGCTACGAATTGGTCATCAGGGAGTCAACATTGTTTGTGTGATCGATTCACTGAATTATAAGTCTGAAGGGGAGAACAATATGCCTAAGAAGAAAAAGAAGCCAGCGGAGTTTCGTTTTTATGAGATTCCGCAGGACGAGTCAGTACTGGCGTTGATGGGCAGCAAATGGATACAGGTCTACGGCGAGAACATTGATAACTTGCATTTTCATAATCTACTCGAGATTGGGTACTGCCACTACGGAGATGGGGATCTGTTCATAGAGGAAGATATGTATCGGTTTGGAGCAGGTATGATCTCATGTATTCCGGCAAATTTTTTGCATGTCACCAAAAGTGACACAGACGTCAGGGCATTTTGGGAATACATATATATCAACCCAGAGGATATACTAAGACAGTGGGGCAAATCCACGCAGGAGATCAGGGATATCATGGAGTCGGTCAGCAAGAAATCCTTTTTTATCAAGGCGGATGATAATCCTATGATCGTGACGCTGATACGTTCCATCTTTGAGGAGATGCAGCACAAGGGTGAGTATTATCGGGAGTGCGTCAGAGGGATTGTATATTCTCTATTGTTTGAGATTGCACGGTTTAACGGCAGGGGAACAGGGCAGTCCATTGGAAAGAATATCAGTCTGCAGCTTCAAAGCGCGATTGAGTATGTGGAGAAAAACTATCCGAACAATTTCAAGATTGCTGACCTTGCAAATGAGTGTCATATGAGTGAGACACATTTTCGGCGCATTTTTCAGGAAAAAATGAACATGACGCCTGTCGAGTATGTGAATTTTGTGAGAGTCAAGAAAGCCTGCGAACTGATCGACAAGACAGATATCAGCATGGAGGATGTGGCGGAGAAAGTCGGATTTGTCACGCCGTCAACGTTTAACCGGAATTTCCGACGCATCATCGGGACATCACCATATCAATGGAAAAAACGCCCGGACAACCATGAGGGTAAGTTGTTGGAGTATAAGATATCGGCATTAAAGGGCTGGTAAAAAACTAAGTAGTATTAAAGACTTTGCGCCAGAGATGCAAAGCCAAGAATCACTTAGTTTTTAGAAGAATGCCAAAGGGAAGGCATTACGTGTATAACAAACGAATTTGCACGAAATCAAGAAGATAATAAAAACATAAAAGGAAAAGCGGATGCTATAATAAAATTGTCATTCGTTATGGGGGGCAGGATAATGCAGGAAAAAATAAAAGACCCTCTGTTTTATGAGGAAAACAGGGTAGCAGCGCATTCAGACCACAAGTATTTTGCGGGCGAAGCTGAATTTGTACAGAATGTGCAAAGTCTGAAAAGGTCCTTGGATGGCGTATGGAAGTTCCAGTATGCAAAAAACCTGAAAGAAGCACCAAAAGACTTTTATAAAAATGAGGCAGACTGCAGAGACTGGGAGGATATCAGGGTGCCGGCGCACATACAGCTTGAGGGGTACGACAAGCCGCAGTACGTCAATGTGCAGTATCCGTGGGACGGACATGAAGTCATTGAACCTGGTGAGATTCCCACGCGCTTTAATCCCACGGCGAGCTATGTGAAGTATTTCACAATACCAGCGCAGTTTGAGGGGAAGCGGGTATTTGTCTCTTTTCAGGGAGTCGAGAGCGGCTTTGCGCTCTGGTGCAACGGCAGCTACATTGGCTACAGTGAGGACAGCTTTACGCCGTCAGAGTTTGAACTGACAAGTGCTCTGCAAAAAGGGGAGAACAAGCTTGCAGTGCAGGTGTACAAGTGGACGAGCGGGAGCTGGTGTGAGGATCAGGATTTCTTTCGGTTTTCGGGAATCTTCAGAAGTGTTTACTTGTATGCGATACCTGACACGCATGTGAGTGATGTGAAAGTCAGAACGAATTTAAATGAGGATTACACGAAAGCGGATTTAATGGTTTCGCTGACAGTGACAACCGCTAATGCAGCAATGCCAGCTGTAGCGGCAATGCCAGCTGTAGCGGCAATGCCAGCTGTAGCAGCAATGCCAGCTGTAGCAGCAATGCCAGCTGTAGCTGGCAGGGCAAAATTGACACTCTCTGATATCACTGTGGTTTCAGAGGCTGATGTAGAGCTTGTAGACGGTGAGAATCAGGCGGTTCATATGGCAGTTGATGCGCCAATGCTGTGGAGTGCGGAGAGTCCGATATTGTACGAGCTTCTCATTACGGTGTATGATGCAGATGACAATGTTGTAGAGATCATACCTCAGAAGGTAGGTTTCAGAAGGTTTGCGATAGATAATGGCATCATGACATTGAATGGGAAACGAATTGTATTTAAGGGTGTCGACAGACATGAGTTTAGCGGACGTTTTGGCAGAGTTCCGAATGATGACGAACTGCTGCAGGATATTGTCACGATGAAACAGAATAACATCAATGCCATCAGGACAAGCCATTATCCCAATGACTCAAAATTATATGAGCTTTGTGATGAGTATGGATTGTATCTGATCGATGAATGTAATCTTGAAACGCATGGTACATGGGCTGTGAGTGGTGTGCAGCCGATTGAGAAAGCGCTTCCGGGCGACCGGAAGGAGTGGGAGCCACTGCTGCTCGACAGGGTAAATTCCATATACCAGCGTGACAAGAATCATCCGTCCATATTGATCTGGTCGTGTGGGAATGAATCGTTCGGCGGATCGGTGATTCATGAAATGTCACAGAAATTCCGTGAACTTGACGATACGAGACTTGTCCATTATGAGGGACTCTTCCACGACAGGCGTTACAATGACACCTCGGACATGGAGAGTCAGATGTATCCAAGCGTAGCTTCCATCAAGGAATTTCTGGCAAAAGACAGGAGCAAGCCAATGCTGCTCTGCGAGTATACCCATGCGATGGGAAACTCTTGTGGAGCGATGCACAAGTATACAGATCTGACAGACGAGGAGCCGCTATTTCAGGGTGGATTTATCTGGGACTATGTAGACCAGTCAATCTATCACAAGGACAGGTATGGAAATGAAGTACTTGGCTATGGTGGGGATTTTGACGACAGGCCATGTGATTACAATTTCAGCGGAAATGGCATTGTCTATGGAGGCAATAGAAAGCCGTCGCCCAAAATGCAGGAAGTGAAGTTTAATTACCAGAATATATCAATTCAGATCACAGGGGATAGCTTTACTGTCATTAACAAGAATCTTTTTACAAACACAGACAGGTATCGGTGTGTGGTAAAATTGGCGCTGGAGGGCAGAGAATTTGCGAAGGCGACAGTAGTCACAGATGTGGAGCCGCTTTCCTCAAAGACATACAAGCTTCCATTATTTGGATTCGCAACGCCGTGGAGTGATGATGAGCGGTGGAAGGCCATTTGGGATGGTGAGTATGTCGTTACTGTTAGTTTTGTATTACAAGAGGACACTCTCTGGGCAAAATGCGGTCATGAGGTCGCATTTGGACAGGGTGTGTACCAGATGAAAAAGAATACATGTGGTGTGACAGAAGCCAGATCTTCTATAGAAGATCAGATGTTTGAGGTTGCGGACGGTGCATTCAATATTGGTGTGCGTGGTATGCACTTTGAGGCTCTGTTTGATAAAGGAGGAAAAGGTCTGGTATCTTATGTATATGCGGGCAGAGAACTGATCAAAGCAATTCCGAAACCAAACTTCTGGCGTGCGCCGACGGACAATGATATTGGCAATCAGATGCCATACCGATATGCACAGTGGAAGACAGCGAGTTTATACCAGCAATCTAAACCTGCTGTTGTCACAAAAAATGACACGGATGTCACAATTCGCTATTGTTATACACTGCCGACAACGCCTGAGTCAGAGTGTTTTGTGACCTACAAAGTCACAGGTGATGGAACCGTCAACACCACACTGGAGTATGAGGCACCGGAAGGTGTTACCGATCTGCCTGAGTTTGGCATGCTGTTCAAGTTTGATGCAGATCTGGAAAATCTGACATGGTATGGATATGGACCAGAAGATACCTATTGTGACCGCGAGAAGGGCGGTAAACTTGGTATTTATCATAAAAAAGCAACAGAAAATCTGGCAGAGTATTTAGTTCCACAGGAGTGCGGAAACCATACGGGGGTGCGGTGTGCAAGCATTACCGACAATAAAGGAAGAGGTATCACGTTCACAGGAAAAGATCTGAGTGTGAATGTATTGCCATATACCCCGCATGAGTTGGAAAATGCCATGCATGTCTATGAACTACCGCCAGTATACTACACAGTGGCGCGCATTGCATTGAAACAGATGGGTGTTGCCGGCGATGACAGCTGGGGTGCAAGGACACATGAAGAGTATTTGCTGGATGCAGCCCATAAGTTAGTATTATCATTTAATTTTAAAGGGATATAAATATCCCGGATAAGGAGGAATGAAAGTGGATAAATTTGTAGTAAACATTATCCATCGTCCGGAAATGGTTCCGGAGTATTCTGCGACTGTCACAGGACAGGGAAAAGAGGAGGATATCGGAGACAAGGCGCTCTTGACGGAGTCCCTTGATATCTTCAAGACACAGCAGAGACTGGCACACGAGAATGGTCTGAAGGTGACAATCCAGATGACCTATGCTTCATTGTTTAACGATGAGGCAGTGGAGATTGCAAAACATGACCATGAAGAATATGGTGATGAGATCGCACTCTCTTTACTTGGACTTCCCTGTGAGGAGTTCCGCGAGAAGTACAAGACAAAGGACTTCTGTATCTGGATGTTCTCAATGGAGGACAAGAAGGCGATCGTCAATGATGTCTTTGAGAAGTTCCATGACAGATTCGGTTTCTATCCTGAGTCTACAGGTTCCTACTACTTGGATGCTGAGTTGACAAACTACATCAAGGAGAAATATCCGACAGTGAAATGTGCTGTTGCGACATGCTGGGAGGAAGGTCCCAAGGCATATCACACCTGCAATAACTCATGGTACACACTGTTTGACGGCGGTCCATGGGCTCCGTGGATTCCTTCAAAGCAGAATACACATGCACCTGCAGCAAATGCAGCGGAGGACTCAGGTATTGTTGCGATTCCGCATCTGTCAAGAGACCTGATCGCGTGCTATGACGGAAACGGTTCAAATTTTGGTACGCATCCGCAGAACGTGCTCCGCGGTATGATCTATGATACCAAGACATGGGAGTATCCATATCTCTACAACTTAATTGACCAGTACCGCGACTTGGCAAAGTACAACAACGGATATTCATACAACATGATGTTCGTGGGACCAGGATGGATGAACAAGATGGGACGCTGGGAGCAGCCGTATGAGCTCTTATATAAGTCTTACAGCGATGGCTGCAAGTATTACGGCGATCTGAAGAAGGAAGGCAAGCTCATTGATATGACGATGGCTGAGTTTGCAGATTATTATAGAGAGAAGAAAGGTGTCAACGCAGGAAATTACAATGAGCCAGAATGTGCACCTTGGAGAGATATCCTCTATGGTTCTGATAAGCAGTTATTCTGGTACTGCGATCCTTACATGAGAGCTTGTGTAAACATGGATCAGGGCGGTGCGATCGTTGACCTTCGTCCTTATGTTGCAAAACTTGAGTGGCCAGTAGGTATTGGTACACCGCATGTGCAGGATGCTTCCTATCCGTTCCTGATTCAGGAGAAGTATCGTGCAGGTTACTTTACCCATTATGCAGGCGCTGGTACAGTGAGAAGTGCAAAACTTTCTTACAAGGGTGAGGAAGTTGATCTCTGCCTCTGCCCGACGCACTGCCATTTCTCAGAGGAAGTGATTGATGGCAAGAAGACACGTATCTTAACGCTTGATCCGGTTGAGATTCAGTTCAACGGCGTTACAGTGAAACTTCAGACGAAAGAATACTTTGAGGAAGGCGCTTCCAACATTAAGATCGAGAGAAATATTCTTGAGATCAGCGATCCTTCTGCAGAGATTACACTTGACGAGTATATCACAGCTTGTTATGGTACGACAGAGTATCCTGAGGATATGTCGGGCATCACACTTGCATGCGAGGGTGAGAATGGTGCAACGATCAACTATGAATACAGATGCCGCGATGCGAAGCTTGACGGCGCAAGTGCAGTGAGCGCAGTGATTCCGGCAATCCAGACCAAGGTTTCCCTCACCGCTTCTGACAGGGCGCTTGGTTACATTGAAGAAGGATATGCATTCTCTCCGATGTTCAAGCTCGGCTACAAGAAGACTATTTCTGATAAGGAGGTATTTGCAACATGGCTCAACTTGGAAAAGGCAAATTAAACTACAGATGTCCATCCTGCTTTATGCGAGACCTCGACATCGATATGTTCTACAATAAGGACACAGGCATCTACAGCTGTATCCGCTGTCAGTACAGAGGAACAGAGGAAGATGTACTTGAGAAAAACGAGATGGTAAGATTCCGCTACCTCGACAGGGCAAAGAGATTTACGAAGTTTGATTTTGATTAGGTTATAGGATAAAAGAAAAGGGACTGTGCGTTGCATAGTCCTTTTTATTACCCTTCTGCACTTCCCCTACTCGATTTTTCAGACAAGGAGAACCGTGCTCCGATTAGCATGATTGAAATGATATATCAGAATCCGGAATGGAAAAAAGTAACTGTAGAAAAATAAGTGACACATCTTGACTTGTCTATTTCTCCGATATCAAATTGCTAAGGCAGTTGCGCAAAAAGCCTCGCCGTAAGGCATTGCCCTGTATGCCTTTGCCTCCTGCGCCTGCGTTTTTTGTGCCGCACTCTCGAAGAAATATCCTGCGCAATCTGCATCACTTATTTTCCTGCAGTTCCTAAAGATGCAATAGATAAAAGGGGCGTCGGAAAATAGAGCGCTCATTGGGCGGAGGGCTATGATTCAAATGAGTCATAAAGCTCCATTATGTTTGGGTGGGTATTCCTATCAGACAGTATTTATGATATACTTAACCAATAAAAGAAAATAAAGAATATTGTTAAGAGAGGAAAGGATTG
>JAIEEY010000257.1 GCA_029067205.1 Lachnospiraceae bacterium | reverse complement strand
ACAGAGGCATTGTCTTTTTTATTCGGATATTTATTGTAAAGTCAGCGTATTCTCATGATTTTGGTGTGGGAAGTATGGGTACTGAGATACCATACGCAAATGTGAAAAGCCTGTGCAGATGATACACATCATCTGCATACCCGTCTTCGGTATATCCACGATTGAAAGAAATACTGAATTTTTATGGAGCATCAAATAGCAAGATGCCTGCTATCCCATTGTTACACCATGATAGGAAAGTGTAGCAGCCGCCCGGAATATGTTGGCCATGTAAGTAGTCTAGATCATACTATCATGCTTTTTAGCTGCGGTTTGGACACTTTTCAATCCTCAGCCATGCAGCTCATTTTTTGTTTTTGTTGCTTTCAGCATCCTATTTTCCTCTATGGGCGAGACAAAGAACTATTCTCCACCTTAATCACCAGCATTTGGTTAATGCGGCGAATGGTGAGCCGGACAAATCGCTGTTCTGGCTCCAGTACTTGCCGGACCGCCTCCAATGCATTGTCCAAAAGATTACCCAATATCGCACACAAGTCTGCACTTCGGATGTTGCTTTGCTGTGGAAATTCAACCTGTGTCTGCAACTGTATTCCGCAAGCATAACCAGCTACAGTTTTGCTGTTAATCAGGTAATCTATCGTTTCGTCCCCCGTCCAAACGGTATCTGCCATTTCATGTACAGGTACTTGCAGCTCATCCTGATATTGTACTGCTTCAGCATACTTTTCAAGCGAAAGAAGCTGCCGTAATGCGCCAATGTGATTGTGAAAGTCATGGAACAACTTTGCATTGACAGTGTATGCGTTATTTAATGTGGTGTAATCCCTTTCCAATAGCTCTGCCTGTTCGGCTTTCAACCCTTCCAGTTCCTTTTCGACTTCATATTGTTGGTTCATGTGAAACACCAAAATAGACATCATTAGTACCACCGATAAGATTGTCCACATGGTAAGCGTATCATTGGGAAATACAAGGGGCGTCTGTTCGGACAGGGTTACAACAGCGATAAAACCTATGACAGCAATCGCAGAGGCAAGGCGAAAAGCGTCTTTTCCAGCTATATCCTATTTCGAGACAGATATACCACCAAAAGGATCAGAAGGATATGAAACAGCCAGACAGCAGCTTGCCCGTTCCATGTTCCATAATCAAGAAACACTGATGAATGGAACAGAACACCCATACCAGCCATAAAAAGAAACTGCCAAAAGAAAACTGCAATTTCATAGCTCAAAACAGCTCTTTCCCTCGTCTTATAATTTCCCATTCAGATTTGGTATCCCCTATTCTTACTGCACAGTCTTAATACTTCATTTTGGGCATCACTTGTGATATTGTTCAATGTTGTTCCATGCAATTACTTTAATGCCTCATTAGCAATATTAAGTATTTTATCAGACTCCTCATTGCCACCAAAAATATTATGCAGACATTGTCGCCATTCGCCTATACTATTCTCCTCATTTCTGTAGGGAAATTGAGATTGTTTCATTCATTTGCATCTAAAAGACATATTGCTTATCATCTGCCTGCTTTTCTATACCGACACTCTGAAAACAACTCCCTTCCATAGTTTTTCCCATGCCTCCATGATCTGCGATATCATATGCCCTACCTGGATCAGATAACCGGGCATCAGCAGTATCTGTGCTGCATAATACCCGGATATTTTCGATCATTGTGTCAGAATTGTCTCAGATCTGGAAGCTCCCTTAACAATGGGATCAGTCAATGTCCTTTCTTTCTCTTTTCAGCTGCTAAAAAAAGTCCAAGCCATATAACGCTATGCAAAACCATTATGCTAATAGATTTTCCGACCTCTGACGTATTTTCATTTATCATTCCCATAATACCCTCAAAAGTTGCCGTTGATGGAACCAAATAGCATAATTTTCCTAAATTTGTTTCTCCTAAGCGCAGCAAATAAGAAATCAATGGCACTGCAATAAATATTATCATTGTAATTTTTACAT
>JAIEEY010000256.1 GCA_029067205.1 Lachnospiraceae bacterium | reverse complement strand
GTCATTATCCGGACAGGGCAGCCTATATCGGCGACATTGATTTAATAGGCAACAGACGGCCGATCAGTTTTCTGCGGGAGATCGTGTATGGACTTCGCAAAGAACCTTATATTGCGGTGGAGCGCGTTGACAAATTTGGTAAAATTCATTCCAGGACACCGTGGATGCTGAAGGACAATCTTTCAAGCTGGACGTGGAGAGGCTATGAGGGACAGCCGGCAAATGTGGATGTCTATTCATCATCAGAGTATGTGGAATTGTTTTTAAATGGTCAGTCACTCGGGCGGAAGAATGTGAATCCGGATACGTATACAGTCTCATTTCAGATCACATATCAGCCGGGAGAACTGAAAGCTGTCGGATTTACGGGAGATCTGGCAGATGGGGAACACTGTATTTCCACTGCATCAGATGAGATAAAACTGCAGCTTGATGTATATCAGAACAGTGTGGTGTCAGCTGTGGGCAGACTGGCTTTTATTTCCATCAGTCACACAGACAAATTTGGCGTGAAGAACCAGCAGATCGAGCATAATATTTCTGTTAAAGTAGAGGGAGATGGAAGACTCCTCGCACTGGGAAGTGCAAATCCAAGCTCGGAGGAGAACTATTTTGATTCCACGACGCGGACATTTGACGGCTGCTGTCTGGCTGTTGTGGCATTTGACGACACAGGGAATGACACAACGGTAGAGGTGATTGCAGACGGCATGGAGAGCAAAAGAATTGTGATGGGTAGTTAGATTTATTGGATGAATAAAGAGTACACACAGGCACCTCAAGAAAATATGTCAGCTAGAGCAGGTGGGTGTTCGGCGCGAGAGTAGGGGAGAAGGAATTCCCCTACTCGATTACAATTTTCCTACTTTTAAAACACATACTGTACCAAACGGTCAAAGGCTTCTTTCACTTTGGTATATGGTACAGCAAGATTCATGCGGATATGACATTGTCCGTGAAATGGTCTGCCATCCTGCCAGCCCACGCCGACATCCCATCCGGCCCTTAGCAGTCCGTCAAGTGTCTTTGCATGGTCAGCGCACCATTTTGTACAGTCCAGATACAGCATATAGGTTCCTTCTGGCTTTGATACCGAAACGCCGTTTATATGTCGGTCAATAAAATCACATGCAAAGTTTATATTTTGGCTGAGTGTCTCGCAGAGCTCGTCCACCCATTCATAACCTTCTGGGCGGTAGGCGCCGATCAGTGCATGCATGGAAAGGACATTCATGCTGTTATAATGTGTCTTTGCTCCTTTAGAGTTTATCCGGTCTCTTAGGGCACGGTTATAAATGATGTGGTAACTGCCAATCAGCCCAGCCAAATTGAAGGTTTTACTTGGTGCATAGACAGCTATGGTATGTTCGCGGGCATATTCATTGACAGATTGGACGGGAATGTGCCTGTGTCCGTTTAAAAGAATGTCAGACCAGATTTCATCAGAAATAACGATTACCTCGTTCCTCTCATAAATTTTCATGGCTTCTTCCAGTTCCCGGCGTTCCCAGACACGCCCTGTGGGATTGTGGGGCGAACACATCACTGCAACATGGATCTGGTTCGCTTTGATCTTAGCCTCCATATCTTCATAGTCCATGCGGTATATGCCCTGATCGTCTTTTTTTAATTCGCTTAAAACAATCTGATAGCCATTTTGGGTAATGCTGCCTGTAAATCCGATATAAGCAGGACTGTGGAGCAGTACGGCGTCTCCTGGTGAAGCATAGCTGGTCAATGCAGAAATAACGCCGCCGAGAACGCCATTTTCGTATCCAATATGTTCTTTTTGCAGATCTTTTACCTCATTGCGCGTTTCATGCCATTTGATGATGGAATCAAAATATTCATCGCGGATCTCAAAATATCCATATGCCGGATGCCTGGCTCGTTCTATGATCGCCTCTGGTATGGTAGGTACTGTGGGAAAGTTCATGTCAGCGACCCACATCGGGATAAAGTCAAAGCCGTCTCTGG
>JAIEEY010000255.1 GCA_029067205.1 Lachnospiraceae bacterium | reverse complement strand
TGCAAAGTCGTTTTTTTCTATGTCGGGGGCTGTGCGGTTTTGCCTTTTTCAGAATAAATTACATTGCCCTACGACATCAAAATTCCTATGGCATCAATTATTTATAGCCGCCTGTGCCGCTGCAAGGCGCGCTATAGGAACGCGGAACGGTGAGCAAGATACATAGTCAAGACCAATCTTATGGCAGAACTCCACGGAAGATGGATCTCCGCCATGCTCGCCACAAATTCCTACATGCAGCTTGTCATTGACAGGCTTTCCAAGCTTAATGGCAGTTTCCATCAGCTTGCCAACACCAATTTGATCAAGCTTAGCAAATGGATCACTCTCGAGTATCTTCGTATCATAATATGAGGTCAAGAACTTGCCAGCATCGTCTCTTGAGAATCCAAAGGTCATCTGTGTAAGATCGTTCGTGCCAAAGCAGAAGAAATCAGCCTCTTTAGCGATCTCATCAGCTGTAAGGGCAGCCCTTGGAATCTCGATCATTGTACCTACTTCATATTTTAGCTCAATGCCTGAAGCAGCGATCTCAGCATCTGCGGTCTCCACTACGATATTTCTTACAACTTTCAGTTCTTTCACATCACAGACAAGTGGAATCATGATCTCCGGTTTAACCGACCAATCAGAATGTTTCTTCTGTACATTGATAGCGGCACGGATAACTGCCTTGGTCTGCATCTTGGCAATTTCAGGATAAGTTATGGCAAGACGGCATCCTCTATGTCCCATCATCGGGTTAAATTCATGTAAGGAAGATATGATGCTCTTGATCGCCTCTACAGATTTGCCCTGTGCATCAGCCAATTTCTTGATATCCGCTTCCTCAGTTGGTACAAACTCATGAAGTGGCGGATCCAGGAATCTTATCGTAACCGGGTTCCCCTCAAGTGCCTCATATAATCCTTCAAAATCTTCCTGCTGATAAGGAAGTATCTTCTCCAGTGCAGCTTCCCTCTCTTCAATCGTATCCGCACAAATCATCTCGCGGAACGCTTCGATCCTGCTCTCTTCAAAAAACATATGCTCTGTACGGCAAAGACCGATACCCTCTGCGCCAAGTTCTCTAGCTTTTCTTGCATCTGCTGGCCTGTCTGCATTTGTCCTAACCTTTAAAGTCCTATATTTGTCGGCCCAGGCCATAACTCTGCCAAACTCGCCGGCGATCGTGGCATCTACTGTAGGAATCTGACCATCATAGATATTGCCTGTCGTACCATCGATAGAGATATAATCTCCCTCGTGATACTCCTTGCCAGCCAGTGTAAATCTCTTGTTTTCTTCATCCATAGCAATATCGCCACAGCCTGACACACAACATGTACCCATTCCACGGGCAACTACTGCTGCGTGAGATGTCATACCGCCACGAACCGTCAGAATGCCCTGAGCAGCCTTCATACCTGTAATATCCTCTGGAGAGGTCTCGAGACGTACAAGGACAACTTTCTCACCCCTTGCGTTCCAGTTCTCAGCATCCTCTGCTGTAAACACGACCTTACCGCAGGCAGCACCTGGTGAAGCGCCAAGTCCTTTGCCAACCGGTGTAGCGGCTTTCAATGCTGCCACATCAAACTGAGGGTGTAATAACGTGTCAAGGTTACGAGGATCGATCATAGCCACCGCCTCTGCCTCTGTCTTGTGTCCCTCATCTACCAAATCGCAGGCAATCTTCAATGCCGCCTGTGCTGTTCGCTTACCATTACGGCACTGCAACATATAGAGTTTTTGGTTCTCGACAGTAAACTCCATATCCTGCATGTCATGATAGTGATTCTCCAGAGTCTCACAGACCTTGATAAACTCTGCATATGCCTCTGGGAACTCCTGCTCCATCTGCGCGATTGGCATCGGTGTACGAACACCGGCAACAACGTCCTCACCCTGTGCGTTCTTTAAGAACTCACCCATGAGCTTCTTCTCGCCCGTAGCCGGATCACGTGTAAATGCAACACCTGTACCAGACTCATTATTCAAGTTACCAAATACCATAGGCATTACATTAACCGCTGTACCCCATGAATAAGGGATATCATTGTCACGGCGATATACGTTTGCGCGAGGGTTGTCCCATGAACGGAATACAGCTTCGATCGCAAGCTTCAACTGCTCTACCGGGTCGGAAGGGAAGTCCTTGCCAAGCTGGTTCTTGTACTCAACCTTGAACTGTTCAGCCAGTGTCTTTAAGTCTGCTGCTGTAAGGTCTACATCAAACTGAACACCTTTCTCCTCTTTCATCTTGTCGATCAGCTGCTCAAAATATTTCTTACCAACTTCCATAACAACATCGGAGAACATCTGGATGAAACGTCTGTAAGAATCATATACAAAGCGCTCGAATGCAGGATCCGGATTGCCCTTGATCATTGCGTCAACTACTTCGTCATTTAAACCAAGATTCAAGATAGTATCCATCATTCCAGGCATCGATGCACGGGCACCTGAACGTACAGATACAAGCAGAGGATTCTTCAGATCGCCAAACTTTTTACCGTTTACTCTCTCCATCTCTGCAACGCCATCCATAACCTGCGCCATAATCTCGTCGTTGATTTTGCGCCCATCTTCATAATACTGTGTACAAGCCTCTGTTGTGATCGTGAAGCCTTGTGGTACGGGCAGTCCAATGCCTGTCATCTCTGCAAGATTAGCACCTTTGCCACCTAGAAGGTTGCGCATGCTCATGTCGCCCTCTTTAAATGAATATACCCACTTTTTACTCATTGTTTTTCTCCTTTACTGAATTGGTTACTTTGCGTTGGTGCCGCTGTACGATTAAAAAGGCAAAACCTTCCAGCGACACACTATAAAATAAATGATATACATAATATGTTCAATTGTCAACAATTTATCAAGGTGTTTTTTAAAATTTTTGCTATTTTCTTCCTGTTTTCTACAGCCGAATAATCTTCCCTTCCTCCCTGTCATAAAAATACAGTGAATAGGAGAGAATTTCCTCCGCACTCACTTGTGTATCATTGATTTCCCTGATCATACTTTTAATCTCCCTGCTCTCCTCATCATGCTCTGCTGGCAGAAGCAATAATTCATGTATGGAGGACGGAATAATATAGAAACTACTGTCAATCGCATCTGCAAAATCCTTGATCAGATTGGGATACAGCATACAAGCCGCCCCCTCCACCCTGCTCCTATTGCTGAGTACATACATGGGGATACTGTCTGAAAGTTTTGATATATAGTCATCATCGTCAAATTTCTCCTCGTCTTCTGTCTTCATGATTTCATACAAAACATCTGTCATGCTCTTGATCTCATACTCCTGAAGACGCTGTGTGTTCTCCTTTGCTGCCCGATACAGCTCATCCACTGATATATCCCACAATTTCAAATGTACATTATGTATCAGTATCGACGCTGTGCCAAAGTCTTCCTGTGAGACCAGACATTGAAAGACAATCGACAGATCCAGAAACTCAATGTGCGGAATGTCCTCTAAAAGCACCTTGTTTTTCTCTGTGTTGACAAGCTTATAAACGATGCTCTGCTTCACGCTCTCATAATTCAGAAAACTCCGCATATCTATGCTCTGGTTTACTTTGTTTCGATTGTAAGTATCCATCACATCATTGACGACATTGATCAGCGTCACCCTGCCGTTCGTATACTCTTCATAGTAATTGTTCAGATATATGGTCGGTGCAATATTGCTGTCGTCCTGCATCACTGTAAGCCCTCTCAGCACGACACCATTGTTTTTCCTGACATCGTTAAGTCTCACTCGATAACTGTCACCTGTCCTCTTCTCCACTTCATCTCTCACGAACGTTGTAAAACTTGTAAATTCCATTAATATTTATACTCCTTTTTATTCACTCTATTGATACAACCCCTCCTCTGCCGCCGTCTTTTTTACAGCACAAAAAGACAACAAGAAAAATGCAAAATAATAACGCTTTTTTCTCATTGTCTTATTTTTTCAGCTCAATATACAATAATGGATTATACCCTTGACAGATACTCACCTGTTCTGGTGTCAATCTTGATGACATCATTTGTCTCTACGAATAAAGGAACTGCCACCGTTGCACCTGTCTCAACTGTAGCCGGCTTTGTCGCACCCGTAGCCGTATCTCCCTTGAAGCCAGGCTCCGTGTCTGTGATCGTAAGCTCCACAAACAGTGGCGGCTCAATTGCAAATACATTGCCGTTGTGTGAGCATACCTTAACCATCTCGTTCTCCTTCACAAACTTGAGCGCATCGCCCACCTTGTCCGCATTGAGACCGATCTGTTCGTAGTTCTCTGTATCCATAAAATAGAATAAATCGCCGTCTGCATATAAGTACTGCATCTCTTTCCTGTCAATACGCGCCTGTGGGCACTTCTCAGTCGGTCTGAAAGTCTTCTCCACAACGCCGCCGCTGATAATGTTCTTGAGCTTTGTCCTGACAAATGCTGCTCCCTTACCAGGCTTTACATGCTGGAACTCAATGATCTGATAGATGCTGTTCTCATACTCTATCGTAATACCGTTTCTGAAATCTCCTGCTGATATCATAAAAACTATTCCTCCTAATATTCACTTTTCACGTTTACAATCCGTTAACCATTTTATAACAAAATGAGCAATATTTCAACTATTATTTTTGACATTTCGCTAGGATAAAATCAATCGCCATCAGATACCCGTCCAATCCCTGCCCATAAATCTGGTGATCACACACTTCTTTTGTGACAGAAACGTGCCGAAATTCCTCTCTCTGCATGATGTCTGAGATATGTATTTCCACCTTGGGAACTGTGATACTCGCAAGCGCGTCCCGGATTGCATACGAATAGTGCGTAAATGCGCCTGGATTGATGACAATGCCCTCAGTGCCGTCAAAATATGCTTCCTGTATCCTGTCAATGATGGCTCCCTCATGATTGGATTGAAAGCAGTCAATTTCACAGCCTGACTCCTTTGCCTTATTTTGTATCATGTCCATCAGATACTTATAATCCTGTGTCCCATAAATCCCTTTTTCCCTGATTCCAAGGAAATTCAGATTCGGTCCGTTTATCACCAAAATTTTCATTTTTCTGTTATCCTTTCCCAATCATTCTCATTGCTTTTTATACTGGCGGTCAACAGGACTGACCGCTCAGTATAAAGTGATGCACACAGACGCAAATGCGCAATGCGCATAAGGAAATATGCCGCTTCGCGGCTGCGGCTGGCGCAATACTCACGCCAAATTTCATTTACCGTGAGTATATTTTGTTCCCCCGCACTTTTCTACAATTTCCAGTGCCGCCTCCGACTGTCTCAGCTCGTCCACATCTACTGTGATCAAAGCGCCTTCCTCATACAAAGGTTCCCGTGCTGCGATCATCTCCTCGATCCGTTTCATAGGATTCTCACACTTTAGAAGCGGCCTCGACGTATCGCCCTTGATTCTGTTATAGATGGTTTTGGGACTTGCTTTCAGATAGACAACCTTGCCCAGTTCTGACAACAGCTGTCTGTTCTCTGCCCGCAGAGGCATTCCGCCGCCTGTCGAGATGACCAGATGTTCTCTTTCTTCATCAATCAACTGTTTGAGCAGGACTGTCTCCATATCCCGGAATGCCTGCTCTCCGTCCGCGGCAAAAATATCATTGATGCTCCTGTGCTGCTTTTCCACGATCATCTCATCTGTGTCCACAAATGTATAATCCTTTAACTTCGCGACATTTCTCCCAACGGTCGTCTTGCCGCTCCCCATGTAGCCTGTCAAAATTATATTTTCCATTAAAATCTCCCATATCATCAACTGCCCATGCAGTTTTGGATTCTCCAAACCTCACTTTTCCGCCGCATTCTTCACACGACTTTTAGCTTTTCGCACAATTTCTGATAGGCCTTATCTGCAATTTCCTTTGTCACTTTGCAGCCATTCCAGACTTCAAATGCCTCAACTCCCTGATACAGAAGCATCTTAAGGCCATTGTAAGCCATACCGCCGTTACCCTTACCTAACTGCATGAACTTCGTCTCCCATGGCGTGTAGATCAGGTCATAGCCGTATTTTACATAGTGATAAAAATCGCCGTCATCGATGACCACATCATCAATATTCGGCGCAAGGCCAACGCTCGTGCACTGTATCACGATATACCTGTTCTCTGTCCCTGTTAAGAGCTCCCTGTAGTCAGAAAGCGCCATCGCCGTCACACAATCCTTTCCATACCGGCTAAGTCTACTGTTGACCTCCGCCGCCACAGCATCAGCCTTCTCTCTATTGCGATTCAATAAATAAACTTTTTTTGCTTCACCATTTGCACACATAAAAGCAACTGCACGTCCCACGCCGCCTGCGCCGAGTATGATAACTTCCTCGTTTTTGAGTGAGATCCCGTCCTCTTCCATCGCCCGCCAGAGTCCACTGATATCTGTATTGTAACCGATAAATCCCTCCCTGTCATCACGTCCGTCGCGCACAAGTGTATTGACAGCCCCCAGTGCCTCAGCGCGCGCATCGACTTCTGTCAAAAAAGGGATCACGGCATTTTTATAGGGCACAGTGACATTCATGCCCTGGATATTTAAACCGTAAGCGCCCTTTAAGGCTGCCTCGAGTTGTCCCTCTGCCACATGAAATGGCACGTACACCAGATCGATGCCTAGCGCATCCGCAAATGTACCATGTATGAGCGGCGACAATGTGTGCTCCACCGGATTTCCGATAATTCCATAAACTTTTGTTTTTCCATTAATCTGCATCACCAGTTCCCCCATTTGTTTCATCACATACTCTGTTCTATCGTATTTTTGCCAGATTTTTATTTCTTCTTCGTATACCTATGATAACCAATCAGCACGATTTTTTCAAGATACCGCTTCAAAACGATCTGTATTTCCTCCCTGGGGTGGATCGGCTTTACTAGGATCGAATAAATCCCCGCCTTGTTTGCCCCCCACACATCGGTAAAAATCTGGTCCCCCACAAACAGCGTATTTTTCTCATCTGTCCCCATATTTCTCATGGCTTCCCGATACTTTGCCGGATTTGGCTTGCCTGCCTTGTAAATATACGGGGCATCTACCGCGTCACAGAACATCTTCACGCGCGGTTCCTTGTTGTTGGAAAGCATTGTGACCTTATAGCCTATATTTTTCAGGCGTTTGAACAGGGCGACCGCACGTTCGTCCGCCGGAAGTCCATGTGGTACCAGAGTATTATCAATATCAAATATAATACCTCTATAACCTTGCTTGAATTTCTTTTCGAAATCAATCATATACGTCGAATCAAGATACTCATTTGGATAAAAACATTGCAGCATCAAAATATCCTCCATATTGTATACGCATCTTTTCCTCTACTCGTCGCGCGAGTACATATTGGAAAAAGCTTTTGTCACAAATTCGCCGCTTCAAGCAGAAGCCGCGTGTAGTCGGTTGACGGATTTTCGTAAACTTCCTCAACCTTTCCCTGTTCCAGGATTTCCCCACTTTTCATGATGATCACCCTGTCGCACATCTGATACACGACACGCAGGTCATGTGAGATGAAAAGTATGGAAATCCCAAGTTCCTTGTGAAGCTTAAGCAAGAGTCTGATAATCTGCGCCTGTATCGTCACATCAAGCGCTGAGACTGGCTCGTCCGCGATCAGGAAATCCGTGTCGCACAAAAGTGCTGCCGCAATCGCAACGCGCTGTCTCTGACCGCCGGAAAGCTCTGCGGGATAATGCTCTTTCAACTTCACATCAAGCCCCACCCGTTCAAGCATATTGTCAACTTTTTTGACCCTTTCTTCCTTTGACAACCTGTCCTTTTCCTTGTTCATACGGGCTTTCATGCGAAGCGGCTCCTCCAATATCCATCCGATTTTCTTGGAAGGATTAAGGGACCCATATGGATCCTGAAAGACCATCTGCGGATTCGGACAGTTAAGCTCAACCTTCCCATCGTACTGTTTCTGCATACCTAGAATCGCCTTTGCAAGCGAGGTCTTTCCACACCCGCTCTCGCCAACAAGTCCCAGCACTTCTCCTTTTTTCATGTCAAAACTCACATTTTTCAGGACATGCTGTAAATTTTTTTCCGACTTTCCGCGGAAACGGTTTATCAGGTTTTCTTTATTTTTGTAATATACATTTAAGTTGCTTACGTTTAGTATATTTTCCATATTAATCCCCCATTCTTACCAAAGTCTGCGAATTTGGGCGTAAGCACAAATTTGCCGTGTGAAAAATTTATTTTTCACACTACCTCCATACTGACACACAAAAAACCTAACAACAAATTTCAGTGAAAATTCATACTTCGTCCAATTCTGTACACTATTTTCAAAATTCTATTTAGGATATTTTAGATAGCGGCCGCAATATTCTTTCCGTACAATCGGCTTCTCGTGTTTCTATCCTGCGCCAGTCATTTGATAAAGGAAAATTTTTGCCAATTTGTATTCGGCTGTTAATTCAATGCTTCCTAATAATCCAATATTTTCTGGACTCATAACTAC
>JAIEEY010000254.1 GCA_029067205.1 Lachnospiraceae bacterium | reverse complement strand
GTTAATAAGTATAGACTCGGTGAGGGAGGGGACTAAGATGGCATATAATAAAATGTTTTATTGGAGTATTGATGATAAAGCTTACATTACAAATGTTCCAGCATTACCCGGTTGCATGGCGGACGGTGAGACTATTGAGGAATCACTCAAAAATGCGGATACTATGATTGACGAATGGATAAGTCTTGCAAAAGAACTAGGAAGGGAAATTCCAGCAGAAGATTTTGCAAAAATAGAATCTACAAATCCTACTTCTGTTGAAGTAGCGTCTTATATTCTTGATAAGTTAAATGCGATTGATACTTGGACACTACAAAAATTAGTATATTATTGTCAAGCTTGGTGTCTGGGAATTTACAAAACAGAGTTTATAAATGATACTTTTAAAGATTATGCAAATGGTCCAGTAAATAAACGATTATTCGATACACACAAGAGGAGGAGAATTGTTAGAAGAGATGATTATCAGTTAACACATTCTTTTTCGGAATCTGAACAAAGACATATGGAAAATGTGATTGAAACATATGGGAACGAGGATGGGGATACTCTTAGACAATATACTCATAATGAAAAACCATGGAGAGAAACAAGAGGTACTCTCAAAGAAGGTGAGAGTGATGATAAAGATATTGCTAATGCGCTTATGATGGAATACTATCACAATTGATAATGTGAGCATAAAGTAATGGAGAGGTAGCGAAAGTTACCTCTTTTTAGCTGTTTAGAAGGAAAAAATATTCAGTAGATAAAAGCAATATGCATTATATTTGTATAATATAGACGAATTGCAGAATATCAATATCATATCATGTAAAGGACATCATGAGGATTGAGCAGAAGAGCAAATAAAAAATCTTGCGTCCTGCTGCCAGATATGTTGATAAGTATATTATATCAGAACAAGTATTTGCATTCAATTCTCAAAAGCAATAACACCACATTTTTTGACTAACACCAAATTTATTGAAAACAGCAGGTGAGATTATCCGGCGGATCGACCAGGAACAGACTTTAATATGACCTTTGGGGCTGGCAGGAAATACGCCATTGTCGGGGAATCCGGAAAAGGGAAATCGACATTGATGCGGCTGCTGATGAAATATCTGTTGAGAGCGAGTATACAGGAGAGATCGCGATCAACGGACAGGATATCAAAGCATTGGAATCGGACAGTATTTATGAGAAAATCGGCTATATTCAGCGAAATGAATTTCTGATCGACGGCTCTGTCAGAGACAACATAGTACTATACAGAGATAATATTCCAGGTACAGACATAGACCAGGTCTGCCGGAATTTAAAGCTTGACAGTGACCTTGTTTCCAAGGAAATTGATATCTCGGATTCCGACGAGGTATCTTTCGGAGAAAAGCAGAGAATCGATATCGCCCGCTTTATGATCCACGATTACGACGTTCTCATATTTGATGAGCCGACCAGCAATCTGGACGCCGATACCGCAAATCAAATATTTCATATGATCTTTGGCATCAGGGATAAGATTGTCATTACACACTACAGAAGCAGGGAAGTGCTTGACAGATTTGATACAGTACTGCAGATATGAGCATGGGAAAAACTACAAAGGTATTGTGTAGCGAGTATAGAGTTTTTGTGGGGATAGGATGTCTGATTGCTGTAATTGTCATATTCTTTTATTTATGCCTTGCGCTGTATTCCAAAGTGGCAAATGGCTTAGTATGGGTATTGGATTGGTTGGCGGTCAGGATAAACACATGGGAGAAAAATTTTGAAAAATGAAAGGAACAGATCTCGCTTCTGCGTGAAAGATAGATTTGACAGTGGTGGAGGCGTGCTTCTTCTTTAAATTCATATGTAACCTTTTTCGAAGTTGTTACCCTATCTAAGTGAAGGGAGTAAAACAATCCCTGACCGGTACAACATAGTGCCATGGATATCCAAGTTCGGCTGTCATCATGAGGGCAGTCGTAAAATACCGGAGGTTACACAATGAAACAGGAAGAACTGGAGAATTACATTTACACATACGGCAAGGAGCTGTATTCGTTTTGCTGCTGTGTGACGCGGAACTGTCAGGAGGCGGATGATCTGTATCAGGATACATTTCTGAAAATGTATGAGATGGCTGACCAGCTTGTAATTATGACAAATCCGAAAAGTTTTCTGATGGGCGTTGCACTGAATCTATATCGAAATTATAAGCGAAAGCTGTCAATAAGGCAGAGGATTGCGGGAGTCAGCATATCAATGGACGAGGTTGCGGAAAGCATTCCCTTTGAGGGACTGGAGACAGAGGATATGTTGATTTCGCGTGAGGAATGTCAGATTGTCAGAATGGCTGTGGCAAAGCTGCCTGACAAGTACAGGATACCGATTCTCCTGTACTATATGGAAGAGTTCTCACAGGCGGAAATCGCGGCAGTGATGCAGATTTCGGATAGTGCGGTAAAGACCAGAATACACAGGGCAAAGAGAATTCTCAGGGAGAGATTGGAGGGGATGCTATGAAAAGGGATATGGATCAATTGTTAAAAGTGGCTTTAACTCCGATGGACCTGCCGGAAAAGGAATTGAATGACCAGATTCTTCGGAGGGTAAAGGAGAGACAGGATATGAAAAATGATCAGGTATGTTACAGAAGAAGGATTCCAGCGGCGGTGCTGGTGACAGCGTGTATTTTGATACTGTGTTCCAGTACGGCATTAGCAGTGTATAAGTATCTGACGCCGGCGGAGGTGGCAACAGAGACAAATGATGATACACTGCAAAAAGCGTTTCTTGGTGAAAATGCGATCCTGGTAAATGAGACACAGGAAAGCGGCGGTTTTCGGATTACATTGTTGGGAAGTGTTGCGGGCAAAAATATCAGTGATTTTTTGTCAACAAATGGAAATGGAGAGGTGGAGGATGACAGAATCTATACAGTGGTAGCGATCGAGCGGGCAGATGGCACACCGATGCCGGATACGAGTTCTGATGAGTACGGAAAAGAGGAATTTTATGTATCCCATTACATTCGCGGACTGAATCCCCGTATATATAGCTTGATGAGTATGGGCGGAGGATACACGGAGTTTGTCAAGGACGGGATCCAATATCGGATTCTGGAGATGGACAATATTGAGATGTTTGCAGATCAAGGCATCTATGTTGGCGTAAGTTCCGGCACTTTCTATGATAATGATGCCTACCTGTACGATGAAACGACTGGTGAAATGAGCTGCAATGGCAGTTATGGCGGAGTGAACGTGTTGTTTGACCTTCCGGTTGACAAGTCCAAGGCAGACCCGGAAGCGGCGGCAGCTTATCTCAAAGCGTTTGAGGAAGATATGAATGCACCAGATGAACCGATCGAGAAAAATGCTGTTGACCTGAGTGTGGATGAATTTATGGATAAACTGACACCGGGGAACATTGATGAATATGCAGAGCCGATAGAATCGACAAGGCAGATTTGTACAGTTGATGAGAATGGTTATATTCAGTATTCCTATGAATTGGAAAATGCTGCGGGAAATGGTGTGCTTATTTTAGATGGAATGTTTCCAGATGGTCAGCCGGGAATGAGTCCTTATTTTAATTATGGTTATTCTGAGGATGGGCTGAAAGATTTGCTGATTGAGGTATTTATCTTAAATGAAGATGGAACAGTCACATTTGTCTTATACCAGCCGAAATTATAATCTGCAGGAAGCTGCGCAAAATAACAGTCTGACGGGTACTGATATATTCGTACCTGTCAGGCTGTTTTTCTGTGTTGTACTGCATATCTGTATTGCAGGATATAGATCAAAAAATTATGGGAAGCAGCTTTTTGCAAATTGGAGTAAAAAATCATCAAAAAATTTATAACCTGACATAATGTTGTCATATTTACTCTGATATACTATAGTTATTCAGGTACATGTCACTCTTATCATCAAAACGGAATTGAGAGGTTATAGAATGAATGACTTAATTGAGAATATTGAAAAGCTTCATACTACAGAGATGGGTGTAGAGCGCATAAAGAGAAATTTATCGATTGAAACAGATAATGTGGTTGCGTGGTGCAGGGCAAAAATTCTGGACAAAGACGCATTGATTGAAAGAGTAGGAAAAAATTGGTATGCATCTATAGGCAATTACAAGATAACAGTGAATGCTTATAGTTATACAATTATTACAGCGCATTTAGAAAATGTATAAGGAGTGGAAATGCGTTTCAAAAAGGGAGCGAAAGAAAGGAGAAAAATATGGCAAGACCGACAACAAAAGCAGATCTGATGGAGGCTGCAAACAGCAATTTTGAGAGTCTGAAAGAGTTCATTGCTTCGATGACGGAGCAGGAGTTAGCAACGCCTTTCGATTTCTCAAAGGACGAAAAGAAAAAGGAGGCGCACTGGCAGAGGGACAAGAATCTTCGGGATATCCTGATTCATCTGTACGAGTGGCACAGTCTGACGCTGGAATGGGTGAGAGCGAATCAGAAAGGGGATGCAAAGCCATTCTTACCCAAGCCTTATAATTGGAAGACTTATGGACAGATGAATGTGTTTTTCTGGAAAAAGCATCAGAATACATCGTTAGAAGAAGCGAAAGAAATGCTGGAAAAATCACATCAGGAAATTATGCAGCTGGCAGAGGGCTTTTCAAATGATGAGCTGTTTGCAAAAGGTGTTTTCGACTGGGTGGGAGGAAGTGCTCTGGTCTCCTATTTTGTGAGCAATACGTCAAGACACTATGAATGGG
>JAIEEY010000253.1 GCA_029067205.1 Lachnospiraceae bacterium | reverse complement strand
ATTTATAGAATTATATTTTAACACGGATATCGGTTGTATGCTCCTTTTTTATTTTTCAATATATTTTGAAACACGCCGATGGAGACTATAATTAGACGCATACTCTTTCTAATCTTTATGGTAAACAACTTTTATATCATTGTTATCTAACTCCCTTAACAAGGTGTCAGACGCACCAATTTTTCCAGTAACTTCGCTTTTAAAGAAATGCCAATAAACTGCTGTGACTTCTTCATTATTATTCCTTATCTCCACATCCTTTGCTATCTGAGTTCTGATATCATCAGTACATGTTGTATATCCCGCTTTAGATTCATGTGCAATTCCATCACTAAATTGATCTACAAACCTTTTTCCTTGTGTAGTTGAAAAATATTTCTGTGATTCACCACCAACTAGATCTGCAAGCTTTTGTTCAGCTGCCTTACCTGTTTTGTAATTAGTTAGCACATCTCCTTTTCTATGAGGAACATCTTTGGGGCGCAGACCAACTTCTTTATGACTCGCATAATCACCGTTAGGTCTATGCCAATATCCTAGAGGATCCTGATAGTATCCTTCTGGAGGACATTTAAAGAACGGTTGACCCTCATATCTGTTCAGATAAGTATATCCATCTATCTTATTTAAAATTTTACTCTCAGCATCCGTCAATCCACCATTTCGGTCTTTGTTCCTGAGATATGCCGCCAGTTTCTTCTGTTCATTTCTTGTTGCCTGATTATTGTTTACCTTATCAATAATCGTATTTGCAGCAGAATCGCAGATATTCCCACTGGGATCAACATAATATACTGGATTGTTCCTGCAGTATGCATACAGATTCAGCCCGTCCACATTGTAGCTGTCTTCCTGCGTGAACCGACCAATGACTGGGTTGTAGTATCGTGCTCGCAGGTAGTACTGCTGGCTTATCGGGTCGTACTGCTGTCCATTGAACTTGAAGCGGTTTTGGACTTTTTCTTCGCAGGTGGTCAGATTGCCCCATGCGTCATATTCATATCGGTTGAGAATTTCCTCATTTTCGCCGTCCACCACATGGGTGATGCTACTCATCTCATCAGATGCATAATGGTAGTACGTTCTTGCGCTTTCCGCGTCGGAAGCTAATAATATGCTGGTACGGATATAGCGGATCCTGTCTTCCTGGCTCTCCTCTGCCACAACCTCATCACCGCGGAAGATAAAGGACACAAGCTTCCCGTTCTCCTCCATCTCATGACGCAGCCCTTCCGCGTCATAGCGGTTGATCTGGATATTGCCGTTGAAGGTCTCCACCCTGGTGCTGCGGTTGAAGGCATCATACTCATACCGTGCCTTGTCATCTTTTAACAGGTTGCCCGCATTGTCATACTCGTACTGTGTTGATGCACCTCCCTTGGTATATGTGGTAAGCCTGTTTCTCCTGTCATACTGGTACAGCTCCTCTGCACCGTTGTACAGCCGCTTTGTGCGGTTTCCTGCCTTGTCATAGAAGAGTTCCTCCGCTGCGTTTGGATACTCCACCTTTGCAAGTCTCCGCATGTTGTCATAGCTGTACCTTGTCGTGCCGTGCTTCTGGAACTTCTCCAGCCTGTCGCCGTTCCCGTCATAGGTGCAGCGGTTGTCCACGATGGTTTCTGCCCCCAGCAGGGTCTTTAGTCCTGTCAGGTTCCTGTCCGCATCATAGGCATATTCCGTGTACAGGCTGCCGTTTTTGAGGCGCTTTATGGTGTCGTCGGCGTTGTACTCGAATTCCGCTATCCTTTTGCCGCTATCCCACACTTCACGGATATTGTCTGCTAAGTCATAGCGGTACTCTGTCACTTTACCCGTCACGTCTGTCTGGCGTGTGAGATTGCCGTTCAGGTCGTACTCGAAGGACAGCAGTGTCCTGCCGCTTGCTTTCTT
>JAIEEY010000252.1:2165-8435 GCA_029067205.1 Lachnospiraceae bacterium | reverse complement strand
GACCAAGATGCCATCAAGTCCCCCTCCAAACATGCTTTTATCTGTTCTTTTGACTGTTATTTGCTGTTTCTATGATATTCTCTAAGTTCGAAGTGATTTCCGCAAGGGTTCGCAGAACCATTCGTTTTTCACCCGGATGCGTCAGTTTATTTAACGCAAAAATGATATCAAAATAAGATTCCAGAAATGCTGCGGTTCTATGATTCACACTTCTACCTTGGAAACTTGGGACAAATCTTCTTTTGAATATTCCTTAAAATCCTGATTTTGCACAAAAGGATAGTGATAAAACGCTAACATAGCAAACTCTCTTTCAATCAAAATAAAATCCTTCCTAACTAACTATCCCATATTCTGTCAAATTCTTCCTTCGTGATCTGACACGCGCGAAACTCTTCGCCATATATGTTAGAATTAAATTCTTCCACTGTCGGTATCGGTGTAATCTCAATCACACCTGCGTAGGGATCGGAAATATGATTCGTTCTTCCGTCCCGGTAAATATCAATCGACCGCTCCGCGAGCCGCTCATTTTCCGCGTTTACCTCGTAAAGAATACTTGTAGGCTCATCCGCCAGATCGTGCTCCCACAACAGCTTGATATATTCCATAATTCACTCCTGCTATCACACTATTGCAGTGCGACGATATCCTTGTAAAGCACAGTATGTTTCTCATCTAATCTGAGATTTTCATGATAATGTCCGCAGAACCAATGCTGATATTGCAGCTTTTCTTCAATCTCATCAAAATAATCTGTCAGGATATCTTTATCCCGATTTACCAACTGTTTCTGCATACTGCCTGACAAGCAATGAGATATGACATAATCCACCATATAACCAGCGCTGGATAAATTCTTTCTGCCCTCCTGCATTTCCTCAATCGACGGAAGCTCCTGTTCCCACCAGGATACTCCTCTGACACGATAGGGCAGTCCGCTCTTGTTTGCTCTCCATCGTTCCTTGGCATAGGCCGGCGAACTCCTGTCCAAAATTCCACCCTGTACATCATGCGTTGACGCTCCGCCAAATGTAAAGAAGCTTTTTCCTTCCACCTCAAAAATCTGCCCACGCTCTAACAGGATAATCTTGTCCTCCACAATATGTCTGACCTTTCCGCCATGCCACATACAGATCGGATACTCTGCAATCATATTATAATTTTCGTGATTTCCCTGCACCCACAATATCGTAAACGGCAACGAAGAAAGCCACTTTTTATTATATGTAAATTCCCCGTCATGTGCCCACAACAGTCCCATATCACCGCATATGATGACAAAGTCATTTTCCACTATCTCAAATGGCAGCCGCATTCTCTGCTTTCTGGAAAACCTGCTAAAATCCCCATGACAGTCACCCGTAAGATAGACCATATACTAATCCCCTATCACTGTTTTGACCAGCTGCCATGCAATACTGCCCTCCCTGAGCAGACCAAGCGCATCCTCGAACTTCACCCACTCCGCAGCGTCCACTTCCCCCGACAGTGTAAAATCTTTCTTCTCCGCGACAGCCTTAAACCCGAGCATCAGCATATCCTTTTTCTCATAGGGATAGCTCTTTACAAACGCTACTGATCTCACATCCAGCCCTAATTCCTCACCGATTTCGCGCACCACAGTCTCCTCGGCAGATTCCCCAAGCTTCATGACCCCAGCAACACATACATGATTTGTCGTCGAGACATAGTTCTGCCGCAGCAGTGCAACCTCGCCACATTCATTCACAACCGCCGCGATGATGCTGGTGGTGAACATATCCCACAGCGGCACCTCACAATTCGTACAATATGGAATAACACCCTCATCACCAATCTCTTTCAATTCCGCTTTTTTCCCACAGCGGGGGCAATACTGAAAACGCATGATACACCTCTTTCTTTCAAATCATACTACAGGTTTTCGTCCCTTACTTCATTTCTTCTGCTCCCAGTAACTTTGTTCTACAGCCAGGTACTTATTATCACCGCATACCGGATCTTTGTAACCCAAGCCCTCGTAAATAAATATCCGGAAAATGATATCGGATTGGATCGGACAATCTCCGCTGATAGCGTTTCAAAACCCCAATATTGATTAAGTTCACTATTTCTTCCATCGGGTTTGAAAAACCACATTTTAGCAATGCATTCTGCAGCAAATCCTCATCCACTGGTGACCTCTGAACAGTATCTTTCAGACCGTTAAAAAAAGCAGCATACTCCCGGAATTCCTCTTTTAAATCAATCACTCTTTTCTCTGACACTTCTGGAAGTACATCCTCAAAACATCTTGGTCGAATCATACTTCTCACACTTGCTTGACTTCCTTCTTTTTGTGGCTGTAGTTCTTTGTCCGCAGCTTTTGCAAAAATATCAATCATACTCCTTGGAACAATTACCCCCTGCGTATCAGAAAGCCTATTATTAAACCAGTTATAAGTTGATGCTTTATTCCCGCCTCCCATCTTTACGCCAATAAGCACAGCCAATATCTTTCTGTTGTCTTCTTCGTCAGTAGTTGGAATATACCCTAAACCAGAAACCTCGTTGCTTTGTTTCCGCGTTATTTTTTCATATAGGTTTTTCATGGTATCTGATATACTGATAGTTCGTTTCCAAATCATGGCAAACAGCTGATCATAATCCCACTCAATGGTAACAGAATAATTTTTCAATTTCACCTTATCTGGAACATTTACTTCCCGGTCATAAATATCCTTTCGTAGAAAAATCTTGCTTCGAACATTCTGCATGACATATTCGTTCTTATACCACATATCAATCAATGAACTAACAAATTCCCCACGACTCTTAGTCGCCACAATCCGATCCAGCGCATCATAAATAATAGTGACTACAATATTCTTTTCCTGATAATATTGATTGACCTTCTCTAATACTTTTTTAAGCAGATAAACTGTCTCTCCCTGCCAATCGCTACAATTTTTCGCCACAAGAGGTTCACTGAACATATTACCGACAGCGCCGTCAGAAATAAGGCAGCTCAGTCTGCTGTCATTTTCCAACAGAATTCTTATTGTCTCGTAATACAAAAATCCTCTGATCTGCTCTTCATTTGTCAGACAGCTGAAAATATCGACATAATTCGTTGCCTGTGAAGTCCCCACAATCCACTCTGTGTGTTCGTACTGCTTTGTACTAACATTCAGGTATTTCGCAAGTGCTTTTGCATAATCATTGTTTTTCAAAGCACTGAACAACGCTGTTTTCCCTACACCTTTTTGACCAAGAACCAAAAACTTTCTCTGATCGAAAATAAATGTATACCCTTTCAGCGGATAGAATTTTTTCTGTAAATCTTTATCCGTTGCAAACTCATCTTCTGCTTCCGCGGTCTCCAGATTTCCCATAATACCAGCAAATGCTGCCACAATTTCCCTGACATAATCAGCATTCATTGTCCCAGCTGCCTCAATAATGTCATTTTGCAGAGTGTCTTCAATCACATTCACGATTCTGCCATATTCTGCTTCCTGCTCTTCATAACCCTTCAGAAGCTGTTCCGTCGATGAGACCACTTCCAGACCTGCGTTATATGTGATGTGAATCGGATAGTGCTCCGCCGTTTCATCGTCCAGCAGAATCGTATTCTCCTGATACTCCCTGTCACATTTACTCAACGCATGATAAGCGCCTTCGATATACATCTTCTTTTCTATCTGAGCCAATGACTCGTTGACAGGAACTTTGTTGTTGATCAGCAAGAACGGTGTGCCACTGCTTTTTAAAATTGGCAGAGTCATCCTCATTCCTTCTATATTTTGTCTGCTGCCATAGAAAAACAGAAGAGCCAGATCCGAATATCTTGTCAGTGTAATTCCACCAATCTGATGAATGCCAGATCTCGTGTCTATAAAAATATAATCTGGTTTCAAAAAAGAGTCTATCTTTGACAACAACATATCAATTGGTGTCTTTTCCTCTTCATACACTGGGACATCCATGTCAAACCGCATTAAGTTTTTGCGATATGATTCAATATCATTCTGTGCCGCCGTTCCGACCGCGGGCAAAATGTATATCTCTCCTCCATACTGATTTATGTGGAAATATTCTCCAACAGGATATAGATATTCATCAATATTCATCTCTTCCAAATATGCATTACTCTCTACAAAAAAGTCCAATATCCCGTACTGGGACAAAGACTCTTCCGGAAAGAAGCAAGAAACTCCAGGAGCCTCCAAATCAAAATCCAATAGAACTACTTTTTTACCTCTTCTTGCCACGCCAATCGCCGCCATCATCATTGCAGTCGTCCTGCCTACGCCCCCTTTAAAGGAGTAAAAACTCACCAGCTTGCCAGACAAGGGACATTTCGACATCTTTCGCTTTTTCGCATCCCAGTATACATTTGTGATATATTTTTCAAATACCCATACTCGTTCTCGAACAGGGTCACTCTCTTGTTTCCACATTTCAATCTCTGTTTGAGCAAAGATGTTCTCTTCGATTGCTTCACAGGTATTCAGCCAGACATCAATCGCACCTGCCAGTTCCTTCTCTAACACAGGGACAAGCTCTTTTTGAGGAGTATCGATATATACAATAATCTTCCCATACACATTCTGCACAATATACAATTCCAGACTATTATACTTACTCGTAAATTTTACTGCTATTTCAATGACTTTATCCAGAACCTCATTATTATGTATCATCTGACACCTCCGGTTACAATGTTTGCTACGAACTGAAAGATATACTTGCTTTCTTCCATATATTTCTCACAATATTCTTTCTCATACCATTTAATATGATCCCCATACCGATATTCTGGATTCCAATGCGGATATCCTCCGATACCAACGAAAATGTAGGGACATTTCCTTCTGCAGTCCAATCGATACGCTGGTGAAATACCACCAGTCACAGATAGCCAGTCATCCAACGCCTGATTCAACTTTACGGTATTATGTCGAAACGCTTTCAGGTCATTTACCGTGTAAGATTGCCCATCCCGCTTTTTCCCATATGTTTGCAAAATATATTTTAGAGCACATTCCAAAATATATCCGCACAAATAACAACAGTTATAGTATTCTCCTTTTTGAAACAATATCCTGGAATCTTTGTACATTCTTTCCAACGTTTCCAAAAATCAACTTGTCCCATTTGCGGCATCGACTCATTTACTCCTTCCATGACTATAGAATATTTTTTGTTGTGTGCTTTCAGACGCATTGCTTTTCATATTGGAAGTAGATATTTCCATTATAACAGATTCCCTCTGTTTTACAACCCAGCCTAAATTCACTATTTAAACAAAAGATGCCCATAACACCCAAAGAAATCATCTCTCTGCTTCAAAAATAAGTCAGCTATCATGTACTGTCCTTTTTACATACTAGTCAGTACATGATTTTCTGTATCATCAATCCTTCCAGCTCCTGCCTCGTTCCCTTGAATACATTCACGTCAATATATTTCTGATCCCCTGTATACCCATCCAGCGTCGCAGTGTCCATATACTGCCAAAAACTCCACTTGTTTCCAAAAAAGACGGATGGCGGACAGTAGACACTTCGCACCCACAACGGATAATCCTCAAATTCTCCCTTGATATAGTCATTGTAGACCGTGTAAGTGGTATAAATGATCGGCTTGATCTCATAATACTGTTCCAGCGCATCCAGCATCGCTCCAAGATTCTCTACCACCTCTGTCCGTTTGGGCGGATTGCTCCTCTTATTTCCATAGTACTCCACATCAACGACCGGCGCCAGCTTTCCGTTCAGATTTCCTACCGTATCGATGTAGGATGCTGCCTGTTTCCCCCCCTCACTGTCAAAACTGAAAAAATGGTAGGCGCCCAGATACAGATTGGTCTGCTCTGCCGCCTGCCAGTTATCCAGAAAACACTCGTCCACATGAGTGCTCCCCTCCGTCGCTTTGATAAATGCAAAGTCCAAATTCTGCTGCGACAATACATCCCAGTCAATCGTCCCCTGATAGTGGGACACATCCACTCCATGAACCTCATATCCCTCTGCCACAATCGGGTTGATTTTGATCTCCTTGCGCAGCACAAGAGCTCCTGTGACGATAACCGCCGCTGTCAGGGAACAAATCCCTGCTGCCCAGATCCATCTCTTTTTATTTGAAACCTTTTTACGCAAAGTCTTTTTATTCGACGTTGTTATATCTATATTTTCCTGTCCTAAAATTTCCTCATCTAAATTCTCTGTATCTGAAGCCCCCTTATCCGAAATCTCGTTATCTGAAGTTTTTGTATCTGAAGTTTTTGTATGTGAAGTTTTTATA
>JAIEEY010000252.1:0-2155 GCA_029067205.1 Lachnospiraceae bacterium | reverse complement strand
TTCTTTATTCAAATTTTCTTTATTCAAATTTTCTTTTTTTAAATTTTCATTATCTATATTCTCTAAATCCGTAATTTCCTGTTTCAACATTATTATATTCTGCTCCATATGCACCTCTGTTTTATCATAATCGTTCCGAAGAACTGTAAAGAGATCGATTCTTTAATACATTATAACCATACTGCCACGATTTACTCTCCAAACAAAACACAATAGTATTCGAACATATATTTCTTAACAAAATGTACAGTATAACCATTTTCTATCATAAAACAAATTTGCATCATTTTTGCATCATTTTTCTAAAATATTGTGATATAAAATCATCCATGATACCGAATCCGCTCAACAAGTGACTCCTTCTTGACATTCCTACTCAGGATAAAGGACAAAACCATCTGCAGAACTCCTATAAAAACAAACAGAAACAGCACTTCCCGGATTGGAAAATGATAGATGCCCAGTCCTGCAAAGGAATTGGACTTACAATAGCGAAACAGTGCATATCCCAGTGGAATGCCTACGACAAGCGACACCACCGCTGTGCCGGCGCTAAAGATCAATCCCTCCAGCTGAAGACTCTGATCCAGTTGGCTGTTTGTCATGCCGACCGCCTGCAGCACACCAAACTCCTGCTTACGCGTGATGATACTTGTGAACATCGTGTTTGCCATATTCATAAAGCTGATAAATGTTATGATCACGCAGACCAGGTAGACTGGCAGCTTAGAAATGCGCGTGGAAAGCTTTGCAATCTTGAGCTGATTCTGATAACTGTCCGTTCCAATATGTTCCAGTCCATCTGTCAGGCTTTCCAATGCCTCTCTGACAGACTCCAAGTCCTTTTGGGCACAGTCAATCCAGATATTACAATTTGTAATGCCCGTAAATCCCATCTTGTCATAGGTATCTCTTGTCATCGCCATGTGCGCTCCCAGATAACGAAACGTCGCGATCATCTGCGGATTCCACTCTTTTTCCTCCACGCCATCGTAGAGGGAAAAATGATATGTTTCTCCGATTTCAAATCCTTTGTCTTCCATATAGTACTCAGTTCCATAGCATATGGCATTCTGTGTGCTCATCTCGTCATAGTCCAATCCTTTCACCTCATCGTTCCTCACCTGTCTGTCAAAATCCTCCCTGTCCAGCACCAAAATACCATATAACTCCTCTGTCTCTTCTTCTTTTTCGTCCAACTGCTCTGCATAGAGTATACTCTGTGTCTTGACGTCTGTCACTCCTGGGATTGCCCAGATCTCCTGTATCAGCGCTTCATTCAAAGGATTTTTCTCCAAAACGTGATTCAGGTTATTTTCCGGGTATGCCTCGTCCTTCATTGCAAAATGCAGTTGCAGCTGAAACTGTCCATGTTTTACCTCATCCCTAGCCATATACTCTGCGTCCATATTTCCCAGCCAGTTTGCAAGCACGACAAACAGCACACAGGACAAACCCATTGACAAAATTGTTGATATCGTGCGTTTTTTATGACTGGCAAGGTTGGCAAAAGTGAGAGAAACGACATTCAACGCACGTTTTCCTTTCCGCAGGCTTGCACCTTTCCCGCTCTTCTGATAGCGCATTGCCTCCACCGCAGAGATTGACGCCGCCACGCGCATCGGCTTCTTCAACGCAAGCCATACCGTAAAGAATGCAAGTACTGCCATTAGAATCAGCAGCGGCACACACACAATTGACACTCCTGTCATTTTTAACTCTGTACCGCCCGAGCTGACGTCCCGCACAAAATATTCCAATGCTGCCCTGGCAACACCAATCCCCAACAGTAATCCAGGCGGTACACCAATGCATGCCAGATACATCCCTTCCCTCAAAATAATCTGCCGCATCTGCCGCCTTGTGGTGCCAATCGCCTTCAATTTCCCATACTCCTGCACCTTCTGTATCACACCGACCTGAAAAATATTGTAAACCACGATCACAGAAAAGAAAATAACTCCCACACAGACGATTGCGCATACTGCAATGGTCTCCGTTCCCGGATCGAACTTCCATCTCAGATAATTATCGTTTGCCGCAGCATTCCGCTCATCAATGCCGCAGCGCACCGCCAGCGCCTTCATCACCTCTTCCCTGCTGTCAAACGTCATATCTACGCTGTCATCCAGACAGAACATGACAGTATAACGCC
>JAIEEY010000251.1 GCA_029067205.1 Lachnospiraceae bacterium | reverse complement strand
GTGTGGAAAAAGCATTTGAAATATGGGGACAGACAAAGGAGCAGAAGTCCACACAAATCATTTTTTGTGACATATCGACACCGAAAGGGGATGGCACATTTAATGTCTATGATGATATAAAAAATAAACTGGTTGGGAAAGGAGTACCACCAGAGGAAATAGCATTTATACATGAAGCGAATACGGAAACAAGGAAAGCGGAGCTGTTTGGCAAGGTAAGAAGCGGACAGGTTCGTTTTTTATTGGGTTCGACGCAGAAAATGGGCGCAGGAAGCAACGTGCAGGATCGGCTTATTGCCCTGCATCATCTCGATGTGCCGTGGCGTCCTTCCGAAGAAGAACGTGCTAAGCGATACATCAACAAATCAAGCAAAATCAAGGCATTCCGCAATTCAGTAAAAGCAGAACCACACAGCTAAATTAGCCACAGAAATTTGATTGATTTAACAGAAGTTTCAGGGTATAATAATTTTAAAGTCATATATCTTTTGTGAATGGCTTTTGCATTTCCTATGGGTGCATAAGAAGGAGGTTTATGGCTAATGGATACAGAAATAATAAATGCGGTAAGCGTGGCAGATATGAAAGCCCAGTATGACGATAAGGCAAAACGTCTGCTCAGCAACAAAATCATACTTGCACATATTCTGATAAAGACTGTTGATGAGTTTCGTGGGATGAACCCGAAAGAGGTTTCGTCTTATATTGAGGGCGATCCTTTTGTCAGCATTGTGCCGGTAGAGCCGGGGCTGACCAATACTGAAAAGGAAAAAGACGGGCAGCGGATTGTCGGAATGAATACGGAGAATGCGGAGGTTAATGAAGGGCTTATCCGGTTTGACATTATCTTTTACGTGCGCATGAAAAACGGCATCTCACAAGTCATTGTAAATGTAGAGGCACAGAAAGATGAACCGACAGGTTACCATATACTGAACAGGGCAGTTTTCTATGTAAGCCGCCTTGTTTCATCCCAGAAGGAACGTGATTTTGTCAAAACAAACTATAATGACATCAAACGTGTTTTCTCAATATGGGTATGTATGAACATGGATGAGAACAGCATGGATTATGTGCATCTGACAGACGATAAGCTGATAGGCTCTTATCAGTGGAAAGGTGGGATTGACCTGTTAAATATCGTTTTGATAGGCATATCAGATGAGATTCCTGAGCATGATGATAAGTATGAACTGCACCGTCTGTTGGGTACACTGTTTTCAATGGAATTGACTGCTGCTGAAAAATTAGGGATTATTGAAACCGAGTACAGTATTCCGATAGATGGCAAAATGAGAGAGGAAGTGAGCGAGATGTGTAATCTGAGTCAGGGGATCGTAGAAAAAACAGATGCGAAGATTATCTTAAATATGCACAGGAAAGGTTATACTTCTGAACAGATAGCTGAGATTGTGGAAAAGACAATTGAGGAAGTAGAGGCTGTCATTAGGAAAATAGAGCCTGCACTGGCATAACAGAGGAAACTTTATAACACAAGCAGTAAAGCAGTGAATTTGTTTTTATAAAAGACATTCCACTGCTTTTTCTGTTTTCAAGAGGAAAGGCAGTCACTTTTATTTTTTCCGTCCCTTGCGGAAAAGCCTTGCTTCGGATTTATAACGTCCGGAGCGTTGGAACAAAGCACGCATTGTCTGTATTTCTTCACTGGACAATGAGCTTAATGGGAGATGTATTTCCTTGCAGAAATAATACATCAGTAAATCTATTAGGTTTCCGTTATAATTGTTTATATCATCAAAAGTTTCATTGATTTTGTCAGTGATATTGATGTCAGTAGCATTTTCCGTATCTTTCCTGTGATGGGCGCGGATGTCACTGATGACAGCTTTCAAATCATTCTGTATGATGTTCAGAAAATAATCATCATCTTCTATATGGGAAGCATCTAACAGCTTTATGTAATAATCATCATTGTCTGGATGAAATTGCTCAGATAACCGCTGTCTAACAGCGTCCAGTGCTGAATTTATGGTCTGTATCTGAAGGTTGATAAGATCGTCAACATAGATTTCCAAATCAGTCATCAGTTTTGAAAATGCCGGATGCGTGGCAAGCTCACAAAACAGGCGGTTATTGATATGACCGGATTGTAAAAGTTCTGCCATAGCATCATCAATTTTAAGTTCCTGAATGCCGAGGCTGTGGCATTTTATGTTTTCAGTCAGTCCGAGCAGATAATCAGTTGGGACACCATAATATTCAGCCAGTTTTGCAATGACGGTATGGGGAATGTCTTTCAGTTCATCTGTTTCATAAGAACTAAGGGCAGTTTTGGAAATTTTTGTTTCCGCTGCAAGCTGTTCAAGGGTAAGGCTGCGGTCTACCCTCAAATCTTTCAGTTTTTCCTGTATTGTTAATTTCGTTTTCATAAGTTCTCCCTTTAAACAAGTGAATATTTCGCATAGTGGTTTCTAAATTCATTATACTACAAGATTTCCGCATTCGCGGAATTTTTTGTTTTTTTAGAGTTTTTCCTGATTTACGGATATACGGGAGACAGGTCAATAACGTGCCATAATAAATACATTCCAAGAGGAAAAGAAAATTGAATGACCGTCCAAATTACCGTTACTGTTTCGGGGAAGTGGGCAAAGACCGGAAATGTGAGCCTGCCAAGGGCAGAAAACGACACAGCGCCGAAAAGGGTTGCCTGTCAGGAAGGTAGTTATGACCATAATGGTCAGGGGAGAACGGCAGAATGAAGATGAGATTAAGGAGAAAATGAATGGAGCGTAATTATCTTATGGCAGATACAGAAATGCCGCCCAGTATGTCATATCCAAGATTTTTGGCAGACATGGAAATCAGCAGTACGGCAAAATCACTTTATGTCCGGCTGCTGGATAAAACAGTCAATGAAAAAGTATCGGACAGTGACGGACATCTTTATACACGGTTTCCAATAAGTGAACAGATGGCGGCATTATCCAAGAGCGATGCAACTGTAAAAAGAGCTTTACTGGAATTGGAGCAGTCAGGACTTTTGAAAAGGAAAAGGCAGGGACGGGGCAGACCGAATAAACTTTATATTCTTACATGAGGAGGGTGTATGAAGATAACGATTGAAGAAAAAAAGATATTAGCCGTTTTTGGGTGTGGAAATTACCAGAACACTATAAAAAGGCTATGTATGATAGCAGCATTAACACCGGATGCAGCGGCAAAGGCATTGTTCTACCAACTGGCATTGCGTTTGTCGGAAGAACTGGCAGAGAAGGACTATTGTGTTTTCATCAATGGTATCCATAAGGAAATGGAGATGTATGATTTTGCCGTATGGGTGTTGAAAAGGCTGTTTATGGGGGGATGACATGGAGGAGCAGAAATTTTATGGGTATATTCGTGTCAGTAGTCGTGACCAGAATGAGGACAGACAAATCATAGCTTTTCAAGAGCTGTCTATTCCTGCAAAGAACATCTACATAGATAAACAGTCGGGTAAAGATTTTGACCGTCCGGCTTATAAACGTATGATACGGCGTATGAAAAAAGATGATCTGCTTTATATCAAAAGTATAGACTGGTTAGGGCGCAATTATGGAGAAATACTGGAGCAATGGAGGGTATTGACGAAAGAAAAGGGAATTGACATCGTAGTGTTGGATATGCCGCTTTTGGATACTAGGCGGGGCAAAGACCTAATGGGGACATTTCTTAGTGATATTGTCTTGCAGGTGCTGTCCTTTGTGGCAGAGAATGAACGGACAAATATCCGGCAGCGTCAGGCAGAAGGAATTGCAGCGGCAAAAGCGAGAGGAGTCAAATTTGGACGTCCGGCACTTCCTTATCCTGATAACTTTCAGAAAATACATCAGGAGTGGCGAAAGAAAAAAATAACACTCCAACAGGCAGCAGATGCTTGTGGTATGCCTGTTGGGACATTTTACGGAAAAGCCAGAAAATATGAAAACTCCACTTAAACAAAACAAGGGTAAAATTTGTAAAAGTGTACTTTTCCAAATTTTCTATATTTTGACAATTATTTTATAGTCTAACATAAGAATGCCTATTTTTCAAGGCGTTATTAAAATATATTAATTAAAAAAATCTGCTAAATTGTTAAAAAAAGACGTTTTGCAAAAGTACACAATTTAGGAGGAAGATGGCAAAATGAAAGTTATTAAAAAAGTATTATATTTCTTGAGTGTAATTATGATGATTTCATCATTAACTGCGTGTGGCGAGAGAAAAGAAAATACGGAGATAATTAATTATGCAGATGCAGAATCTTTTGAAGCTGCATTGAACAAAGGTGAAAATCTGGAGGGAAAGATAGTTCAATTTGTTGCTGGAGAGATGAAGCCAGATTCAGCTTTCGGATATAATATTTGGGCAGGAGAACACCTTAATTTTGTATCATCTAGGAATCCTGATGTAAAGCAAGGGGATACAGTTGTTGTAAAAGCAACAACAATAGAAAGCACTTTAGGTTCATGGATTATTAAATATGAGAAGGTAGATAATGCAGTGATCGATAATTCTACCATTTCACATAGTATTGAAGATACTTCTGGTTTGAATAGCAAATCTTATGAAAATACAGAAACGTTAGGTACTGTTGGAGCGACTACCTCAAATTCGTCATTATCCTCAAGTGGCGTTTCATCGTTTGGTGTAGATAATCCACGTACTTCAGAGCAACCATTGGAATTAGTTGATTATGGGTGGTTTATTAATCCGCCATCTGGAGATATTGCCTATGTTGAATTTTGTGGAATGATATACAATCCAAATGAAAATCTTGTCGCAGAATTTCCTAAAGTGCTTGTTACTGTAAAAAATGGAGATGGTAGTATTGTAGCGACAGAGGAACAGACAGGAAGTATTGTTATGCCAAAAGATACAATTACACTCTGTGGTATGTTCTCCCTACCGATTTCAGATTTGACAGATGATGCACAAATTATGTTTGATATTGATTGGAGTGATTTGGGAAGTGGAACGTCGATTTATAGTGCAGCAAAAACGACAGATTTTACAATAACTAATGTATCAGAAAGAAGTGGTAATAATGAAAATTTTATAACAGGAGAGATTACAAATAATTATACTCAAGAGATTGACCAAGTAAATTTGTCCATTATACTTAGAAAAGACGATAAAATTGTTTATATTGAGAATACATTTTTGGATAATTTAAAAGTTGGTAAAGCAAAGGCTTTCGAATTTCAACGATATAATGAGTATCCAGAGCACGACACTATTGATGTTTCTGCAATGGTTTGGTAAAATATAAATGTTTAGAAG
>JAIEEY010000250.1 GCA_029067205.1 Lachnospiraceae bacterium | reverse complement strand
ATGCTCTATAATCCTTTTGTGAATTATCACTAATTTTTTACAAATATTTTTCCATATTTCTATATTTTCAATAAAATATCCTTTATTTATCCTAATTTCACATTTTTGCTTTATAGATAAATTTCTAGTTAAATTATGTATTTTTTTAATCCATTTTTAACTTATAACAATATTCGTCCTCGTTCTTTCAATAGAGTAGGAGGCTGGCCATTAATGACCAGCCGAGCTCTTATATATGGATTTAAAATATCAAAAGAGAAAAATTAAGTCGCTCTCTATCGTTTATTTTAAGCATATTTATTGTTATCTTTAACAATTTATTATATAATTGTAAAGTACTATGTAATAGCGTGATTCAGGTACGCTATTATACATAAATCAGTTGCCAAAACGAAAGGAGCAAAATTATGAGAGCGAAGAAAACTTTATTACTCAGTGTCCTGTCCACCATTTTAGTCTTGGTTGGATGCGGAGCAGACACAACACCTGAAATTATTATGCCTGAGCAACCTATGGTATCTGCGGTGACATCGCAACCTTCGACTGCTGCACTGACGCAAAGTGTCAACACAGATACAGGTACGGCAAGCATTCAGACCACCTCTACAACTGCCAACAGTTATACTGTCTATCTAATCACCATGGATCTGGCAGACAGTTACTGGAAATCCATTGATGACGGTTGTCTGGCTGCAGTAGGAGAAATCGGAAATATCACTTATAAGTGGACAGGTCCCGATGCACATGACGATGCACTGCAGAGTGCATGTATCGATGATGCCGTCGCAAACGGAGCAAACGCGATTTTGCTTGCCGCAAACAGCAAAGATGGCGTAAATGCAAGTCTGGAAAAAGCAGCCGACGCAGGATGTAAGATTGTCTATGTAGACAGTGCTGCAAGCTATGATTGTGTGACAGCACTGTCTACAGATAATACGATTGCAGGTAAAACTGCAGGAGAAACTATGATTAAAGCTCTGCAGGAGAAAGGAATCACCAGCGGAACAATCGGCGTTATGGGTGTCACTGCTGACACAGCCTCCTGTGTGGCGAGAGAAAATGGCTTCCGTCAGGCTTTTGAAGAAACGGATTTTACACTTGCAGACACAGTATTTATGCTGGATGACACAGGCAATATTACGAATGCGGTAAATGACGGACTTTCCCAGAATTATGTGGGATTTTTTGGCACAAATGAGGGTACGACTGTCGCAATCGGAAATACAATCAAAGATACATCTGCAGAAAGTACTGTTGTTGGATTTGATACATCTGATGCTGTACTCTCCCTTGTGGCTGACGGAATAATCTATGCTACCATGCAGCAGAATCCGCAGGTCATGGGACATGATGGAATGTCAATCGCCATACAGGCTCTTGAAGGCACTTACACTGACACCAATACAACTACAGACACAGGTGTTACAGTCATCACTAAAGACGCAATGTAGGGAGGGATGAATATGAAATTTAAGCAGAAAATGCTTATGCTATGTTGTATCCCCCTTCTACTGCTGACAGTTTTGTCCCTGATTATCGGCATGGTACTATTTCGGTCGGGCATATATAATCAGACGAAAAGCCGCCTAAAGTCCAGCGCCCTGGCTGCAATGAACTTATATAGCAGCCAAGGATACGGTGACTATTCCATGAAAGCAGACGGATACGTATGGCGTGGCATGAACTTCAACGTCTCACAAGAGACTTCTGTCGTAGATGACTTAAAAGAACAAACTGATGTGGATATTACATTTTTTTATCAGGATTTGGCCGTGATGACTTCCATATGCAATGATAATAATATACGCTGGATTGGTATGACAGCTGGAGATAATATTAAAAAATATACGCTTGGGCAGGGTGCCCAGTTATGGTATCGGAATATTGAGATTGATAACAAGATGTATCATGCATATGTTATCCCCATTGTCCAGCCTAGCGACCAGACTGTAATCGGTGCCCTGATGGCATCGACCCCCACTACGGAATTAGGCAATATGATGATGCGCTACGTTCTGATCAGTGCACTGACATCTGTTGTCATTTTAGTCGCTGTAGCGATTTTCATCTTCTGGTACATAGGCGGTCTGACTAAGGTCCTTCATGATGTGCGTCATGTATTATTAAAGGTTTCTGAGGGTGACCTTTCCGACGAAAGACTTGTCAGCAACAGGCGAAAAGATGAATTTGGTGAGTTGGCTCTTGGGACAGAGAAGTTGAGAACAAAAATTGACGGACTATTAAGTACTATCCAGACTGGAATGCTGAAACTGACAAAAGCAGTGGAGCAATTAAATACAATGTCCAGTAAAAATGTAGCTGCCGCAAAGGAAATGAATAACAGCATCAAACAGATATACGAAAAGGCGAATACTCAGGAGGCTGACACGCACAGTGCTGCTGATGATGTTGAGACAACCCGAAACGCTATTGATCTGATGCTGGATCAGATTGAACAGATCAATCTCTTATCCAATCATATGGCGTCCCTTTCCGAAAACAGCCACAGCATCCTAAGCGAACTCTCTGAAAGCAGCAGAAATTCACGCGAAACAGTGACAGAAATTGGAGAACAGGTAACTGTCACCAACGATTCTGTAGAACAGATTAAGAGCGTAACAGAATATATCACAAACATTGCAGATGAAACAAATCTGCTCGCCTTAAATGCAAGCATTGAAGCAGCACGCGCAGGTGAGGCTGGAAGAGGATTTGCTGTAGTCGCACAGGAGATATCAAAGCTGGCTGAGGAATCTAACAAATCCGCAGCACAGATTGGTCAAAACATTCTGTCTCTTGTAGAAAAGACCAATGGAATTGTCACCGTGATGGAAACAATCAAAAATACACTCGAGAACCAGGAAACAAATATCGATAAAACAAGACAGATTTTCAGTGATATTGCAAATGACATAAACCAGATTACGGAAAAAGAACTCGCCATGCAGACCAATGTGTCCGACATGAACCTTGCAAAAGACAATATGTCACGTATCATTTCTGATCTGTCCGAGTCCGCTGTTGACAATGCAAATCTCTCACAGACCGCGACTGATACCACCAATGAGATGATGCATGAAATTGAAAATCTCGAAACACTGGCTATAGACTTAACTGAGCTGGCAGGCAGTCTGGACGGAACCTTGAAAGCTTTCCTGTCATAAAATTGTCAATATCAAAAAGAAAATGGGGCTGCCGGGAAATGAGCATTTTGCAGCCCTTTAAACCTATAATAAGAGAGGCCCTACAGTATTTGATATTTATCACATTCCTGTATGGCTTTCTTTTCATTTTTTGAACAAAATCCCCTTAGATCTGCCGGTTGCGGTAGCGCCATCGGCGCCGTCTGTATCGCAGAAAGGTTCTGGCGGCGCTGCCATACTCACTTCGATCATGTAGCTGTTGTTGAAGTCCTCGCCAATACGGAGATATTTGCTGATTTACATCAAGTGGTTTGTTTTTTGGAATAAGAGGTTTCTTTTCGCTGCTATTACTGTACTTTTATTGAAAATCCTCCATAGATTCCTACTGGTACATCTTCTCCAAATAAATATTCTTCCATGCTTTCCTTTTCAAATCTATATACAGTGGTCCTCTGTTTCTCAGGGTCAACAATCCAGTATTCTCTAACCCCTGATGTACCATATTTTACCATTTTTTATATAATCTCTTGGCTCGCTGCTCGGAGACACGATTTCAATGATCCAGTCAGGTGTGCCATGACAACCATTTTCATCTAATTTAGACAGATCCCAAATTACAGAAATGTCAGATTCCAGATAATTTGCATCATCTCCATTCAAAAATACAGCAAAAGGAGCCGCCAAAGCTTCACATTCCCCATCATGACTATCGATATAATTTGCAATTGCCTGATGCAGCTTCTGACTGATTCTCTGATGCGTCCAACTGGGTGCTGCCACCTAAAATCCCGAAGCAATTATACATATGTTAGCCTATGTTAAGTCCAAAGAGTTCAATGATTTCTTTCTGAAAAGA
>JAIEEY010000025.1 GCA_029067205.1 Lachnospiraceae bacterium | reverse complement strand
AGTCAGTGCTGCGTCAGTTTTATCAGATTTTGGGAGCGATCAAGGAAGTGCAGGCAGGCAATCTGGAGGTCGAGATTGAAAACTGTGGAACGGATGAAATGGGGGAGCTGGGCAGTCAGTTCAATAAGATGCTTTCCGAGATCAAACGGTTGATGGAGGATAATCTTAAACGGGAGTTGCTTGCCAAAAATTCCGAGATTAAGGCGTTGCAGAACCAGATCAACGCTCATTTTATCTACAATGTACTGGAGTCTATTAAGATGATGGCAGAGATCGAGGAGAAATATGATATCTCAGATGCCGTTACAGCGTTTGGAAAGCTGCTGCGTTACAGTATGCGCTGGACTTCTGGGAATGTGACGGTGGAAGAGGAGATTGACTACATCAGAAATTACTTAAAGTTGATCAATCTGCGGTTTGACTACGAGATCTATCTGTCTCTGAATATACCGGATGTGGTGTACAGACAGCAGATACCCAAAATGTCCCTGCAGCCAATCGTGGAAAATGCTATTTATCATGGAATTGAACAGATGGCAGAAGACACCAATATTTATATTAAAGGAATCACAGATGGGGAAGACTGTATGATAGAGATTACCGACGCGGGAAAGGGCATGAGTGAGGAGGAGATCGTGCAGCTGTACAGAAAGATTGCGGGTGAGATCGAGACGTCTGGCGGTTCGGGAAATGGTATTGGCTTGAAAAATGTGCAAGACAGGATCAAGATGAGTTTTGGCGATGCGTATGGTATTGAAATCGCATCGAAACTGGGGTGTTACACAAAAATTGTGGTTCGTGTGCCCTTAAAAAGAGCCTGACTGATTGGAGGAGTGAAGTTGAATACAGTATTGATCGTGGAAGATGAGAAGATGATTCGTCAGGGAATCAAGGCGATGATACAGCGTTCTGGTGTGCCTGTCCAGAATATTATGGAATGCAACAATGGGCAGATTGCATTGGAAATCCTGGGCAGTCAGAAGATCGATGTGATGTTCACTGACATCAGAATGCCGAAAATGGATGGTATTGAGCTGGTTGAGGCGATGCAGAAGTTAGAGCATAGACCGCTGACCGTCGCAATCAGTGGGTATGATGACTTTACCTATGCAGTACGGCTTCTTCGCATGGGGGTAAAGGAATATATCTTAAAACCCGTAGAGCGGGAGCAGATCGTTGAAATATTGAAAAAGCTGGAGGAGGAAATCCAGAGGAATAATGAGAACGACAAGGAAATCAGGGAAATTGGCTGCCAGCAGCTCAAATATATGATCTTGAACGAGTATATCACGGAGAAAGAGATCCAGACCGTGACACAGCGGTTTGAGAAACAGCTTCTCTCAAAGGAGTATGTGGTATGCTGCCTGGAAAATTCGGGAGAGAGGACGGATGAGAACACATGTTTTCTGTATCTTGGGGATATTGAAGCAAACTGCGTATACATTATTGGAAGAGAAAATAAAGAGTTTTTATTAAAAAATGAGCTTGCGGATTCCTATGTGGGAGTCAGCAGGCTGCATTCAGGGGTTGCACAGTTAAAGACTGCCTATGAAGAGGCGCGGACGGCGCGAAAGGAAGCATTTCTCCGGTCAAAACATGAGATGGAGTACTCAGAGACACTGCTTGGGGAACAGGGAAAGGTGGATGAGGAAAGAATACGCCAGATCTGGCAGATGACAGGGACG
>JAIEEY010000249.1 GCA_029067205.1 Lachnospiraceae bacterium | reverse complement strand
TTATCCCCCATCAGATGTTCGTAGTTGATATGGGATGCGAAAATGTCAAAGGTCTGGTTCCTTGCATTGGACTGGGGCCGGATGATAGAGTTGATCCCGTTGATCACATCAGCCAGATCCATCTCGGAAATGTTGAGTGTGGTACTGCCGCTCTCGATCTTGTTCATGTCCAGCACATCGTTGATCAGCCCCAGCAGGTGCTGGCTGGCAGAGTCGATGCGCCTGTTGTACTCCATGACGGTGCTGGGATTATCCACCTCGTCCCGCATGAGCGCCAAAAAGCCAATGATCGCATTCATTGGGGTGCGGATGTCATGGCTGACACTGCTGAGGAAGGCGCTCTTCGCCTCGTTGGCGGCCTGGGCCATATGCAGGGCCTCGGCCAGATCATCCTGGATCTTCCGTTCCCTGGTACGGTTAGAGAGATAGCTCACCCGCTTTTTGCTGCCCTGGATGTCGACGCAGTAAGCACTTTCCAAAAAATATTTGTGCTCACCGGTTTTGGGATTGATCCGCTCCGTATCCCTGGACTCCGCCCTCTCACCAGGGCGCAGGGCACCAACCTTTGTATAGTAAGCGGCCGTACCCTCCGCATCGGCAGCCATATCGGCGGCCCGGAAATAATCGCTTAACTCCTCTGGCATTATACCCAGCACCCGCTCCAGATTGGGGCTTACGTACTCCAGTTCCTCCGTATCATGGTCGAATATTATGTACACATCATCTGTATTTTGTGAGAGATATGTAAAAGACAGATCAAACAGCTGCGACCGATAGGCGGTCTCCTGTTCCCTCGCCCTGATCTCATTCTGTGTGTTCCATACCAGGAAAACAAACACGGAGCAGATGACCAGCATCAGTACGAAAAATCCCACCGCCATCTGGGAATCACGCAGGATACCATCCGCCTCATTCTGAATGGCATTCACTGGAACGATGGAAAGTATATACCAGCCATCCGCGTTTTCGATGGGGGCAAAGGTATAAATAAAGCTGCCATTGTCTCCGTTAAAGACGATGCTGCCCGTCTCCTGTGCCTCCAGCGACGCCCTGAAAGTTTCCATATCAGTCTGAGAACTGTGGGTATCTGAGAGCGCGTCAAAAACATTATAATAATTCTGAATGCTGCTCATCGGAACAGACCGCAGCAGGATATCTCCTTCTGAATTTAAAATGCAGCCAAATCCTTGACCGTCATAGATCGAGAGGGTAAAGGTTCCCAGAACCTTGCTGCGTTCATAGGCTTTTTGAACCAGACCACTGTGTCCATTTTGAAAGGTGAAGGTTTCATAGCAGCCAAACATTGGGACATCGGTAAAAATGCCGATATAGTTATCCCAGATCCAGCTGCCGGATAAGCTGCGGAAAAAATCCAGCTGCTCTTCGTCCAACTGCTGCATATCCTCATAAACATTACTGCAGGACCATCCTTCCTCCAGACAAATAACGGAATAGACCGAATCCATGTCCTTGAACATTTTCAGTTGCTCCTGGACAGCTTCTTTTGTAATGCCTTCACTCTCAGCAAAATATTCCGCATAACTGTGCAGCCGCTCCCGGTCCCCAGAGATAAAATTCTCGAAAGCCTGTTTCTGCTGCATAGTTATGTCCATAACGTTCTGGATTGCATCGTCCTTTAGCCTGCCCCCTATTTTTTCAAGGTAGCAAACTGATCCGAGAGCCATGATTCCCATGCAAATGACGATCAAGCCAATTAGAAATGGCCGTTGATGTTTTTTAATTATCTCCATCATTGTACATCTTTCCCCATCTATCAGAATTTGTCCTTGCAAGCCGATCTGTAAGTATACTGACTATAACAGGATAATATCATTGACGGGTATTTCTGTCAACACGGATCTCATTCTGACATATCAATCTCTCTACCAGCTTCTAGTCTCTTCTTAGAATTTCATTTCCGATATAGTTGTAATTACTCTCAAAAAATGATATAATTCTGTTAAATTGTAATTAGTCTATCTATAATAAAAAATATCAATAGATCAGGCTGGTTAATCCCCGCACCTTGACATTAGAATATCGTATTGTATTTAAGCTGTTCACAAACAAAAAGCAAGAGTTAAAAATTATTTACTTGTTTTTAAATGAGAGAATAGGAGATATTATGTTAGAGAAAGTAAAAAACATGAAAGTGGAAGAAAAGTTGAGATACTGCTTTACTTTAGTTGTGATCATAGCAAGTATTTCAGGTGTTCTTGGTTTGATATTTCTGTTATATAACAACTTCCAGTATAAAGCGGCTCTGATCAATAATGGGTTTTCACAGGGGGAGATTGGAGCTTTCAGCACCAACTTGAATAAAGAAGCCATTTACATAAGGGAAATAATTATCTTCAAAGATGCGGCAAGTATGCAGGCAGGCGCCCAACAACTGGAAGAAGCCAAGATGCTCACAAATGAAGCCTATGCCTCTATGAAGGAGCACTGTAGCACGAAACAGGAAGTCGAGTATCTTAACATTATTGAAAGAACACTTTCACAGTACCGTGAGATCTACGGCCAGGTGGTAGAGCTTGCATTAGCAGGCCATGATGATGAAGCTTACGATATGATGGTTAATCAGGGAAAACCCGTATTAAGTGAACTTACCAATGCGATGGATAGTCTGATGACCCTGAACGTGACCATGGGTAACGATGTGTCCAACAGCCTTCAGATCCAGACTTATATCATTATAGGCGTTATGGTCATTGTGGTAATTATTTCCATTATTGTTTCCATAAGGATCGCCAGATTTGTCGCAAAGCTGTTTGCGGATCCTATTATGAAAGTCAAAGACGCATCTGCCAAACTTGCGCAGGGGGATTTGAAAAATATTGCGATTGAGAAGCTGTATCCGGATGAGATCGGTGATATGACAGACTCCTTCAAAGAAGCAATTGAAATGTTAAAGTCATATATTAATGATCTTGACAGAGTACTCAGCAATGTTGCAGACGGGAACTTTAACATCGCTACCGAGGCAGATTTCAAAGGTGACTTTGTCGCCCTGGACAACGCCATCTCCACCATTACCAGTTCTTTAAGCGAAACCTTGTGCAGTATCAATGAGGCATCCGAACAGGTTGCTTTAGGTGCCGGCCAGATGGCTGAGAGCGCACAGGCCTTAGCCGAAGGGGCAACTGATCAGGCTGGCTCCGTGGAAGAACTGACAGCGACCATCCAAAACATTACGGAAGCAGTTATCAACAGTTCTAAAAAAGCAAATCAGTCATACATAGATGCACAGGAATTTGAGGAGTTAGCTGAAAAGAGCAATGAAGACATCAGGCACTTAAATTCTGCAATGGAACGGATCAATGATACCTCTACACAAATTGCAAACATTATCGCCGAAATTGAAGACATCGCTTCCCAGACGAACCTTTTGTCACTGAATGCTTCCATTGAAGCCGCAAGAGCCGGGGAAGCTGGAAGAGGGTTTGCTGTTGTAGCGGATCAAATCGGCAAACTGGCATCAGACAGTGCCAATTCGGCAATAAATACAAAGAAACTAATTGAAAATTCCATTTCAGAAATAGAAACCGGAAACGAAATCACAGTGAAGGCTACTACGGCAATTGAGTCTGTTATTAATGGTATTAAGATGCTGGCCTCATCTACAAGGGAAATCAGCGATTTATCCGAATCCCAAGCAGATGCCATGAGGCAGTTAGAACTGGGTGTGGAACAGATTTCCGAAGTGATACAAAATAATTCGGCCGCTGCACAGGAAACATCAGCCACAAGCGAAGAATTATCTGCGCAATCTGAAAATCTGGAACAATTAGTAAGACAGTTCCAATTAAAAGAATAACTTTTTTATGTTCAATAACTTAATTACAATGCGCAGCTTAGCAATACAGAGTTTATATTCTGTTTTATAATTACGAAAAATGTATCAGGTAAACGGGTAATTCACGATTATCAAAACCTGTAAAAGAGGTATCTGGAAAGGCACATAACGCCTTTTTGGATACCTCTTTTTCTCATACCATCAGTTCTTTTCCCTGCTGCACAGGGCCGCCAACGATCTCTAAAGTGTATTCTGCATAGAACTGTAGGAACTCAAGAAAGGGAAAAATCCCAAAATACTGCCCAGAATATACCACCGCTGCTTTTGGTCTTATTTCCCTTCTTCTGTATTATTATATCTCTGGAAGTAAAGGCAGCCCGTCAGTGTCAAAATCCTCATCGATTTCCGGGTGCAGCTCATAAGGAGCTGTAGAAAAATAACTGATGCAGATTGCGCAGGATGTGTCAGTTATTTTCCTACAGTTCCTAAACCCTCATGCCCCACATTTGGCACCACCATAAATGAAACTGTGCAAGCGATAGGTTGTTGAATTTGTTTTTGC
>JAIEEY010000248.1 GCA_029067205.1 Lachnospiraceae bacterium | reverse complement strand
CCTACCCGGCTCCACCAGTTCTCCTTTTCACCGTATAAAAATATTCGACCTCCCCTGGATGTTCCATATTTGTAAGGCTCATCTTCTACAATAGGCTCAATGCCAACAGATTTAAATTTCTCTGACCAGAGTCGAATTGCCTCCGTATCTCTCTCAATATTCAGTTCCTCGCTTCCTTTAAACGCACTGATATACAGTCTATTGGGATCAATTCCCAATTCATTAACCTGCCAATCCCAAATAGCATCAATCTGCTTTTTCTTATAGTTGTTCTCATTTGCTCTGAATTCCCAACGACCTATCATTTCGAAAAATGTCAAATGAGACATGTCGCCCACTTCTTCAATATCCACTGTTCTTAAACACTTCTGAATGTCTGTTATCTCATTCCCTATTGGGTGCTTTTCGCCCAACAAATAGGGAACCATCGGCTGCATTCCACTTCCTGTAAACAGCGTTGAAGGGTCATTTTCCGGCAATAGGCTCGCAGAAGGTACTAGGCTGGCTCCTATTCTTTTCATATAGCCGACATATGATTTTCTTAATTGATCTGGTGTCATTATTTCTCTGTGCTCCTTTCCTAAAAACTACGTCCTTAATTCTTACAAAACAAAACGCCCTAAGTTGACTACTTATCAACTTAGGGCGAACTTACCTGTCCGTGTTACCACCTAACTTCAGATTTCTCTGCACTCTATCAATACGGGATTACTCCGATATTGTTTCCTACGATAACGGGGGAACTCCGACGAAGCCTACTTAGATTACTCTGTTCGGTCCGCAACTCCGAGACTGCTTCTACATTAGATCAATAAAGATTCGCACCAACCATCTTCTCTCTGAAAAATCCCTAATGTATACTACTTCTCTTCCTAGTCTTTTGCTGTAATTTGGTTTATATACTAACATACTGTTTTTTATCTGTCAATCACTTTTATGAAATAAGATCCTAGTACTCCATCCGGTCAGAAATTAGAATTGTGAACCGCCTGTTTCACACCATTGCGTCGTTAAAATTTCTAGACGTTGCCACCGCATCGCCGTCGAAATTTTGCCTAGCACTGGCACGAACCATGCAGCTCACAACTCCAATTTCTATCTGGATGGAGTACTAGCCTGCTCGATTATCCGTTCTGCATAGCTATCCGCTTTTTGGGTATGGATAGTTCTTAGTTATTCCTTCTTTCGTCCGGCTATGCCTGTTGGGAAAGGCGGAAAATACAGCCACCCTGCACAATTATATTTGAGCTTTCACAGGAAATATGCTATGATGTGATATAGAGAGTAATTTTCACATGCAAAAAACAGCTAATAAAAGGAGAACGATATGGACAGAAAAGCAACCGCAAGAGAAACCCTGACAATCATGGAGCAGGGATATTATCAATATGAGGGACAAAAAATGGACATTCAATCAGACATGGACGCCTCCATACGTGCCAGTTTCCTGATCACGCCAGAACGGGGAGCAGCACTACTGCAAAAATACAACAAAGTGGAACGCACAGAAATACACGAAGAACGTGTAGAAAACCTCTCCACAGTGGACGCGATCCAAAAACTTGCAAAGGAAGGCAGGGACAACATTGGCGTGTTGAACTTTGCCAGCGCCAAAAATCCAGGAGGCGGTTTTATCAATGGCGCGATGGCGCAGGAGGAGAGCCTGGCGGCATCAAGCACCCTGTATCGGACATTGACGGCACATGAGGAATACTACCGGAATAATCGTGCCCAAAGCTCTATGATGTACACAGATCACGCAATCTATTCACCAGATGTGGTATTTTTCAGAGATGGCAGTTTTCGGCTGATTGAGAATCCCGTTAAGGCATCTGTGCTGACTCTCCCTGCAGTCAATATGGGTCAGGTGCTGTTAAAGGGCGAGGATTCCGCAGAGGCAGAGCGCGTCATGCGGCGGCGCATGCAACTGGCACTGGCAATTTTCGCAGAGCAGGGCGCCAAAAATCTGGTGCTTGGCGCTTACGGCTGCGGTGTATTCCGCAATGATCCGCATCTGATCGCTGTCTGGTGGAAAGAGCTTTTGGAGGAAGGCATGGGCAGTTATTTTGATTCCATTTTTCATGCAGTGTTGGATCGTTCAAAAAACGGAAACTGCATCAGGGCTTTTGAAAACATTACAAAACCTGTGGTCAGAAAGGACAGTGTTTAGCGATGGAAGAGATGAAAAACAATGACGAATCACAGTATCAGATAATGATCGACCAGCTCAGAAGCGCAAATGCTGAGCTTTCCGAGGCACTGCGCGCAGCCGAGGAGGAAAATCGTGCCAAGAGCAGCTTTTTATCTAGTATGTCCCACGATATCCGCACTCCGATGAATGCGATCATGGGAATGACCTCTATCGCACTTTCGCACATTGATGAAAAACCGCGTGTGTACGACTGTCTCCAGAAAATCCAGACCGCCTCGACACATCTGATGAATCTGGTCAACGACGTGCTCGATATGTCGCGCATCGCAAGCGGCCGTATGACACTGAGCGAGGAAGCTTTTTCCCTTGCCGACATGGTGCACGACATTATGATCATTGTGCGTCCGCAGGCAGCGCACAAGCATCAGGAATTTCATCTGGAAATCGGGCAGATTTACGAAGAAAATCTGATCGGCGATCCGCTTCATCTGCGGCAGATCATGGTAAATATCATCGGAAATGCAGTGAAATATACACAGGAAGACGGTACGATCCATGTCAGTATCTCTCAACACATTGGTCCATCAGGGCTTCCTGGGCAGGAAACAGATAATAGAATATGGCTCGACTTACTGTGTGAGGACAACGGCATCGGCATGAGCCAGGATTTCCTCAAAAGGATTTTCGAGCCGTTCGAACGCGTGAATAATGCCACGACCAGCAAGATAGAAGGCACCGGTCTTGGAATGGCGATCGTCAAAAACCTGCTTGACCGGATGGGCGGCGAGATTAAAGTTGAGAGCGAGGAGGGTAAAGGCAGCCGCTTTCATATATCAATTCCTTTCGCAGCTGCGCCTCACACAGAAGGTACACAGACTTTGCCGACAGGGCAGACCGTGCTGATTGCCGAGAGCATGGACAGCCGGGCACAGCAGATTGCAGATTACCTGAAAGACGGCGGCATGGAAACAGTGCATCTTAAAAATGGTATGGACGCGGTGACCTGGCTGACAGAAGCACAGTACGAAAACCGCATGCCATGTGCCCTGCTTCTGGGACAGGAACTCAACGATATGTCTGTCCTCGATGTGGCAGCCCATGTGCGTGACCTTGCCGGCAGAGAATTTCCGATCATCATGGTGGCAGAGGTCGACTGGGCTCAGATCGAATACCGCGCGACAAGGGCCGGAATCACCGCTTTTGTCCCCTGTCCCCTGTTTAAGAGCCGGCTCTTTGCGGCATTATCCGAACTGATGGACAAGGCACAGCGAAACAATTCCGAGCGTCTGGGAAAACATGTTGATTATAGTCAATACCGCCTTCTGCTTGTCGAGGACAATGAGTTCAACCGCGAGATTGCCATAGAACTGTTGTCACAGACTGGTGTGCAGATTGAGACAGCCGAGAATGGACTCCGCGCAGTGGAGGCTTTTGAAAAATCGCCGGAGAACTATTATGACTTAATTTTCATGGATATTCAGATGCCCGTGATGAACGGCTATGATGCGGCCAGAAAGATTCGCCAGCTTCCCAGAAAAGACGCGGAAAGTATCATTATCGTCGCGATGACTGCCAACGCTTTTGTGGAGGATATCCGCTTGTCAAAGGAAGCCGGCATGAATGAGCACTGTTCCAAACCAGTAGATGCGGAACACCTGTATGAGATCCTGCGCAAACGCTTATCAGCAGAAGAGTAAAATTGGAGGGAATCATTTATGCAGCCATATCAGGAAGAATATATCGCCAATTTAAAGGATATTGCTGTACTGGCAGCGCGCAAATATCAAAACTGCCATTCTTTTGAAACATACCGTGAAACACTTCTTAAAAACCGAAGTCTCATAGAGGCAAAAGTCAACCGCAATATCGAACTCCTGCGCAATGAATTATTCCCGCTGTTTGACAGACTTTTTGAAGCGGAACCAAATGAACTGGAGAAGTTAGAAGAATTTGCCGAAAGATTGCTGGACGGAAAAAACGAACTGGACGGCGGGCTCTTCTGCCAGATCTATCAGGCACTGCTGAGTCATGCACGACACACAAAAGACTGCAATGCGATCATCCGCTGTCTGTACTGGCTTGGAATCGGGCGTCACAATATGTGCAGCAAAATGGTGGGATTGGATCTGCCGGATATCGAATATTACATGTCACAGATGCGGCTGTGCTTTACGGAAGCTGCGGCATACTTGAAATATTATGATGATATAGACGATATCGAGACCAAAGGATATATCCTGCGCTCCCGCGCCAACACCGCACTGGGGCAGTTCAAGTCAGCCAGCTCCAAAATCCGCTTGACCAGACAGACACTTCAGCTTTTGCAGGATGAGGACTTCCAGCAAAAAACACCGGAACTTCCATGGGACAGATACATATACATGACACATCAACAGATGATCTCCGGCATCTCCTACAACAGGGAAAACGACATGACAGCACAGGATGTGACAGCAATCATGGAGTCAGCACATATTGTTCACAAGAGACGAATTCAGGAGGCAATCAGCAACAATGAGGCACCCCCTATGCGGTCTGCCTTCTCCTGCTATGCCATAGAATATTACTGTGGTCTGCTCACTTTGGAAGACCTGCTCGGAAGAATGGAAGAATTGATGGATCTGGCAGACACATCAAGCTTTTCGAGTGATGCCATGTATACAATCATCTCCCTTCCAGCAATCTACTGCCAATATTTAAGAGAGTACCCGGAACAGCTGTCCGGACGTGAAAAATATCTGGAAAGCCTGTATCGCAAGATTATCGCCTACACGGACGCTTTTCCTGAAAACGAGGCAAATGAGCAGATTTTTTACTTTCTCAGACAACTTGCAACGACCTTTATTGAGACAGCACACAGTATTTCTTATGGAGAATTTCAGCAGATCATGTTGATCCATTTTGCTCCCGATATTTATATCCACTCGCAGGTAGTTGGCAAAACAGCAGCCGCCTTCTGTGATATCATCATGAACGAGGAACCTTCTTTCTTTGACGATATCGAATATATACGGCAAATATCTGATCCCGGCGCCAAGCGTCAGGCAGTCCTAGAGCTTGCAATGAACAGCGGTATCTTCCACGACGTGGGCAAGATCAACTTCATCAGCCTGTTTACGCGAACCGCAAGACAGTGGTTTGAGGAGGAGTATGAGATCACATATCTGCACACAGTCGTCGGAAGCGCACGTTTGAACGCCTGTATATCAACGCGGCATTACGCTCCAGCAGCCCTCGGCCATCACAGCTGGTATGACGGTTCACGTGGTTATCCCGAATCATACAAACGTCTGGAATGCCCCTATCGCCAGATGGTCGATGTGATCGGTCTGATCGACTGGATGGATAACTCAATGAACTGTGCATGGCTGTATGGACACACCAAAAAAAGCTTTGACGAGGCTGTTCAGGAGGCAATTGCCTTGGAAAGAAGACGATTTTCTCCGCTTCTGACAACAAGGCTTCGCGACAAGACTGTAACGGAAAAGCTCAGACAGGCATTTGAGACGGCGCGCTATGATGCCTGTTACCACTTGTATCAGGAAACAATACCACACGAAAAATCACCGCAGGATATCATTCGCTTATAACGAAAGAACGAGAATGACATGCAATAAGCTAGTCGTCCTCGTTCTTTCGCATTTGTCCCCTATATGTATCCTGTTGTATAATAGTACACTATTGAATCTGATTCAAAATCTTTGGATCCTTGATCTTTGTATCCTCCGCAAACAGAAGAATCTTTGACATGATCTCCGCCGTCTTCGGATCATCGTCCACAAACGGCAAAAAAATACGCCCCCTGCTCTGCGAGTGAACCGGAAGAACAAACAGCATCGCATTTCCAAGCTGATGCACAACACCACTTCCGAGATGCACTGTATACTGCCCAAGCTTACCATCTATGATCGCATGATTGCCCTCCAGACGGACATTTTTTGTCTGGAACAGGGAAAGATTGCACTCGACGATCGCCCTGCGCATCTCGATTGTCGAATGGCTTATCTCTGGATCGACACCACCCGCGTGGGCTACGCTGACAGCCAAATCCACATCCCGCATCACTTCGCTGTATATGATATCCGGGACATCTTTGATCTTGATCAACTCCCCAGTCTTTCTGTCTGAAAATACCACGTATTCCAAGGTGGGTGCCTCCACATCACTCGGCGAAAACCAGTCCGCCATAGCATAGATACTGGCTATGATATTTTCTTTATAATAAATCTTTTGCAGACCGTCCTCGTAATCCGCCACCCAGCGCCGGTTCCGCAGAGCACCGACTGTCTTCTGCGGCTGAATCTGGTTGCCGGCAAACAGCTTGGACTCTTCTTTTTCCAGCTCCTCATCCAGCTTCACATAGAGCTCCCTGAAAACCTGTTTGAAAGGCTGTTTCATCTGTTTCTCAAACAGCAGCTTCTGGTATTCATGCCAGTGCCCGCTCTCGTACAGATCAAAAGGATGTACAATACAAATCTGTTCCTCTGGCTTCACAGGAAGTAGCTGTCCGTCAACGTCCCTGATCCCATCTGCTGTGAGAAAGCCCATCTTTGCATTCTTTTCATCTATGGTCTTTACCACGAGCGGTTGTGTGATCGGTCCCGCGACAGGATTTCTGAACAGCTCCAGAAATTCCCAGACTTCAAAAGAGGTTCTGTCCTCCATCGCCCGTTCCATCATCTGCCTCGTCCGGCTGTACTGTTCCTTCAATTTCTTGGTGACTGCCTAGAACTGCAGTACGGTCTCATCTTTCTTGTACTTTGCGGGTATCGATTTGAGAAGTTTGCCATCTTTTCTACACTGCAGCGAACTCTTTCCGTTCTCGTTCACACAGATCATCAGTTCAATCTCATCCACCGTCTGCCAGTCAAAATATTCCGCAGACTGTTCTGTCAGTTTTCCTTCCATGCGGAGCGTGAGACGTGTCACATCTGTAAAACCCGCGTTTACACTTAAATTGCGCAGGGCAATCTCCACCGCGCGCGCCTCGCTGGCTCTCCGCTGCGCGCCAAACTGTCTGCTCTCCTTTTTGTATCCCCCGTGGCGCTGGAAAGCCAATGGACAAGCTCCCCGAAAACCGGCAGTTCCAGAACACGTTTCGTATAATAATATGTCTTTCCATCCCAGCGTTTCCCCTCCTCAGTGAATAGATCAATGGAGGTGTCCAGCATTGAGAGCAGCTTTGCAATCCCACACAACCCATAGCGTGTCAGAAGAGTTTTCGGCACATACTGGTCAAACAATGCCGACAGCACTGTATGTACCTGAGCTGCGAAAGATAGCACAATACTCAGATTGGAAAAAGTAGTATTGAAAATTTTTTAACTGTGAAGGCGGAATACGGACGCTGTCTGCGCAGGAAAAAATGTACCATGTTGCTGCATCAAACAATCCGTCCTGCTGGCTCGGTCCCGTATGGGGAATATCAAATTATCTGACGTTCCGCGGACTTGTAAAATATGGATATACAGACGAAGCCCGGGAACTTTGTGAGAAAACAATCCGCCTTTTAGGGCGTGATATCATACGTTTCGGAGCCATGCACGAATACTATTCGCCCGCCGACGGAGAGCCTGTTATCAATTTAGGTTTTCAGAACTGGAATATGCTCGTACTGAATATGATTTACTGGTATGAGGGCAAAGAATATATAGAGGAGTTTTAACTATGGACAAAAATACAAAATGGATCTGGAAAAGCGGAGAAAACGGCGAAAACACATGGCTGAATTTTATAAAGAAATTTAACCTGCCTGATATTCTGCAGACAGCATCTGCGCAAATTGCGGTTGACTCAAAATATTGGCTGTACATAAACGGCGTGCTTGCAGTATTTGAGGGCGGAATCAAGCGCGGACCGACAAAAAGCAGCACCTATTATGACGAGATTGATATTGCAAAATACCTCAAAAAAGGCGAGAACACAATTGCCGTACTTGTATGGTACTTTGGGAAAAGCGGATTTTCACATCTTTCCAGCGGGATGGGCGGACTGCTCTTTGAAGCGAATATCGACGGCGCTATTATCTCATCCGATGACTCATGGCGCGTAATGAAAAATCCGGCATATGTAAAACCTGACGAGTGTGACATTCCTGCCAATTTCCGGCTTCCGGAGTCAAACCTATATTTTGACGCGGCGCTGGATATCGGAGCATGGTATTCCACAGATTACGACACCTCTTTGTGGGCAAATGCCGATGTCATATGCAGCGCGAACGAAGGTGCCTATGGAAAATTAGAGAACTGCATGATTCCGCCGTTTAAGGATTTCGGATTAAAAGATTATGAAAATTCCGTAGATTTTGAGTGCCTTACCACAACAGAAGAAATGACTCTGAAAATGAAAATTCCCTATAACGCACAAGTCACGCCATATCTGAAAGTAAGCGCGAACAAGGGAAACAGAGTCTCCATAAAAGCTGATACCTATGATGATCTGCTTTATGACACAAAGAGCGTTATGTCTGTATATTACACAAAAGACGGAGAACAGGAATATGAATCTTTAGGCTGGATCAGCGGCGAGTATATGTACTACACAATTCCGAAGGGCGTTACCATACACAAACTACAGTACCGCGAAACAGGCTATGACACAGAATTTGCAGGCAGCTTCGAGTGTGATGATGATTTTTTCAACAGGCTTTGGAAAAAGTCGCTGCGTACATTGTATATCACCATGCGCGATACGTTTATGGATTGCCCGGACAGGGAACGTGTACAATGGTGGGGCGATGTAAATGTTGAAATGCAGATGATGATGTACTGCCTCGACGAAAAAGCTTTGCTCCTTTACCGAAAGGGTGCAGACTCTATGGCAGGATGGGCAGAGGATGCAGGACGCATACTGACGGTTGTTCCGTCTGGAACAGAGCAATTTGAACTGCCTTTCCAAAACCTTGCAGGCATATGGGGCTTTTCCTATTATTATGATTATACCGGTGACAGGAACGTAATCTCGCGGGTATATAATATATCAAAGATCTATGTTCTGGATTATAAAATAAACGCTGACGGATTTGCGGAACATAAAAACGGAAGTTGGGATTGGGCTGACTGGGGAGAAAATGCGGATATCGCGCCGATGGAAAACGCGTGGTATTATATGGCGGTCAGCAGTTGTAAAAAAATGGCAGAACTTTTGGGGATGCATGACGACATCGCGGTATATGACGAGCGGTTAAAGGGCATCAAAGAAAATTATAACCGGTTTTTTTCAAAGATGGATATTACTATCATGCAACAGCAGATGAAAAACCTGACGACCGGGCAAACGCGCTTGCCGTACTTTCGGGCTTAGCAGAGAAAGAGCACTACCCTGACATATTGAAAATTTTGCAGACAAGCGAAAATGCAAGCCCTTATATGGAAAAGTATGTGCTTGACGCATTATGTGAAATGGGATATATCGAGGAAGCGGCACAGCGCATGAAAAAGCGTTACAGGGAAATGGTGGAATATGATTATTCAACATTGTGGGAGTACTGGGACAAAGGTGGTACATTAAATCATGCATGGTCAGGCGGTCCATTGATTACCATGTCAAAATATATAGCGGGTATCAGACCCTTGGATACGGCATATCAAGTGTTTGAAATAAAACCGCATATGGGTAGTCTGAATTTTATAAAATGTGCTGTACCATCAGTAAAAGGTGATATCCTTCTTGAAATCACTAAAACAGACGGACAGATTGACATGTTTGTTACTATACCAGCACACTCGCAAGCAGAGGTATATCTGCAGCTTACGAATCAGGAACTTCCGCAAAATGCAGAGTATACGTATACCCTGACAGACGGATATGCGAAATTTATTCTAACAGAGGGAACCTATTACTTATAAGATAAGCCTGTCCAGTATACTAATACATTTTATTTTCCTATTTTGATATGCGAATTGAAAAGCAGCATGACAAAAAGAAAATTACTCCACCTATGCTGTCACAGAATTCTCTATGGCAGCCTGATTTAGCACCACTTCAATAAGCTTCACATTATTCTTTCTGGAAGTATTTGTTCCACTGTAACAGTTCAGACACCCCTCATACGAAACCCAAATTGCCTTTCTATGCAGTTTTGAAAGACAAGCGGGCGTAAAAATGAGTTTTAATTCGTTTTATGCGCATCTACATATCAATTCAGAGGGGTATCTGAAATGTTACGTTCCTCTTACAACATCTACCTGAATATCGGTCTACTCATCCCAAAACAGCCATACATATTCCAATATATATTTTTTCGGTAAAACTTCCTGCTCACCAATCATATTTTTCATATAAGAATTATCCCACGTTTTAATGAATCCATCTGCATTTTGGCATTATATTCCGCAGAAACAATATTACAGATATATCTCTGCCACTTTAGCAAAATTAGCTTTTCTTACCATAAGTTTCGACTGTTTTTCTTTTGACAGACTCTCAAATACACATTTATAGCCATTCTCCAATAGCGGTGTGCCTTTTGCCAGTAGATACAGCTTTGTATTCAGCCATTCCTCCCACAAGTCCTCAAATAAAGCCACACTGTCCGTAAAGGTTATGACATCCTCAAAACCATGCGGCGGTTTATAATATTTCAATTCCACAAAACCCTATCTGCCCGCATCAAGCACTACAATACTTTCCATCTCGTACAGCTCTGAAAACGCCTCCACTACCTTTTGGCACTTTACCCGTTCTTCCTCTGTGATATAAACCTGTTTTTCCATATTCTTTTACCTCGTTTCTTATAAAATTTTACCACTTTTATTTTATAAGAACCACTCTGCACACCAGCTTCGTATCCCTTTTTTCAAAACCCACTTTACTAACAATTCACTTCGGTAAACATCGTGCCGAGGTTGTCAAGCACCCACCCCTGAAGCATTTCCTTTATGAAATCAGTGATTTTGTCATGATTCCTCCCATGAAGGGTTATCTCTTATGAGAACAGTGTGGAAAGCTGTGGAATCACCGTCTGCGCCACAATGATAATACCCCCGCCGCTCATAAGCTGTGTCATACCTAAATAGTTGAAAAATAATCGAATCGATTGTGAAACTTCAAGATTTGATTGTGTTTTGT
>JAIEEY010000247.1 GCA_029067205.1 Lachnospiraceae bacterium | reverse complement strand
ATGAAAGTTGAACCTAATGACTGGAGACCATATGGTAAGATAATTTATCAGAAACAAAGTTTTATCGTCAAGCAAGTCGCAATGCTGCCTGAGAAAGCAGCTGAGTATGACAGTGCGCCTGACTACACCTGCTGTCCGATTCAATCCTGGCAGCATACGGATCTGCACAAGTTATTTGACGACTGGCGCAAACAGTTTGCCAAGGCATCAGGGAATGGTATCTGTAAACGGATTCCATGTATCTGTTATCCAGATCCCCTAACCTTTCGGGCAGCTTATTTAGCCGGTCTAAAACACAGCGCATTTATGAAAGCCATGGAAGATAACCTCGATCGCGGATGGGATTCTGCAAGACTTATAGCGCATGATACCGTAACAAAAGCAACGAAGTCAAAAGATCTGAAAGAGATCTGCAAAGTGATCGGTTATCCGCCATTTATCATAGCTGCACTTGGCAAAGCCCTTCTCAAGTTTGAGGATGGAAATGCAATGCCGCTTATAGCCAAGTTTTATGAGGAACTGATTACAGGGATTTTGTATGTGCCTGTAGAAAAACTTGATGAACTGGCATTTAAGATTTCTGACAAAACATGGGAAGTAATTGATTCCACAGAATTTAATTATTAGGCACCTTGCTGCAATACTTTTTCATGAAGCAGATATAAATCTGCTTTTTTGTCGTGCAGCTGCATATTTTATGAAAATTAGCAAATAAATAGCCATCCGTGTTCCTTTCCTGTATCCATAACCAGACAATATGACAGAAAATTTAACAGATGGCTTCAGCTAATACATTTATTACACTGCCTCATATCTTTCCATCCAGCAGCACACCCTTATTTTTCACAAGGTAATCAACTAGGGAAACGATCGTAAGTACGACTGCAATCCACATGACGACCTGCGTGAGTATCGCAAGCACCTCAATATCTGCAATCATAAGGCAAACCATAATCATTTGGAACGTCGTCTTAAACTTTCCCCAGTAGCTTGCAGCAATGACTACGTGATTGTCCGCCGCCACCAGTCGGAATCCGCTGATGATAAATTCCCTGCTGATAATGATAATGACAATCCACGCCGATATCCTGTCAAGCTCAATCAGGCAGATCATCGCAGAACACACGAGCAGCTTGTCTGCCAGCGGATCCATAAACTTTCCAAAATTGGTGACAAGATTATACTTCCTTGCGATCTTACCATCGAGCATGTCGGTAAAACTCGCGATGATAAAAATCCCAAGTGCGATATAATCCGCATAGTCCACAATCCCCCCAAATACTGCCATATACCACCCCCACTGGGCATGGCTGCCGAGCATGAGCAGCACAAACGGAATGATCAAAATCACTCTGAATATAGTAAGTTTATTCGGTAAATTCATCTTCTATCTCTCCTATCAGGTCATACTCATGCGAGCCTGTGATCCGCACCCGCACAAAATCACCTGTCATAAGCTCCCTTCCCGTCTGAACAAACACAAAACCGTCCACATTTGGGGCATCCTTATAACTCCTTGCCACGTAAGCATGCTCGTCTGGCACCTTGCCTTCCACCATGACAAGCAGTGTGCTTCCCACAGTTTCCTGCGCCTTCTCAAACGCAATCTCCTGCTGCAGTTCCATAATGTCCGCCTGTCTGTCAAGCTTCACTTCCTCGTCAATCTGATCATCAAACAACGCTGCCGGTGTATCCTCCTCCGGCGAATATGTGAACACGCCAAGCCGGTCAAACTCCATCTCGTCTACAAATTCCAGCAGGGACTCGTGATCTTGCTGCGTCTCGCCTGGAAACCCGGTAATCAGCGTCGTCCGCAGGCAGATATCCGGTATCCTGTCCCTCAGCTTTGCTATCATGTCCATAAACTCCTGCCTGCCTGTGCGCCGTCCCATACGCTTTAATATTTTATCAGATGCATGTTGTACTGGAATATCCAAATAATTGCATACCTTCTGCTCGCTTCTTATTGTCTCAATCAATTCATCAGTGATTTCCTCCGGGTAACAGTAAAGGATTCTCACCCAGTAAATTTCCGGAATCGCACATAACTTGTGCAGCAGCTCGGGAAGACGCTTTTTCCCGTACAGATCCACGCCGTACAGTGTCGTCTCCTGCGCCACCAGAATAATCTCCTTCGCGCCAGACGTGGCAAGATGCTCCGCCTCCTGAACCAGACTGTCCATTGGAATACTTCTATAGTTTCCCCTCACCTTGGGAATAATACAGTAACTGCAGTGCTTATCACATCCCTCCGCAATCTTCAGATACGCATAATGTCCGCCGGTTGTGACGATTCTTTCCCTGTCATATACAGGTTTGCGGTTGATATCCTCCAGATGATTGAGTCCCCTTCCGGAAAGCACCTCGTCGAGTGCTTCTACGATCGCATCGATCGCTGTCGTCCCCACGATGGCATCCACTTCTGGAATCTCCTTCTGAATCTCGTCCTGATAGCGCTGCGCGAGACACCCCGCGGCGATCAACGCCTTAATAGCGCCGCTTTTGCGCAGTTCTGCCATCTCCAGAAGCGTATTGATGCTCTCCTGCTTGGCATCGTTAATAAAACAGCACGTGTTGACTACAACCGCATCTGCCTCTGTCTCGTCGTCCGTAATAGAAAACCCCCTCTGCACCAGCATACCAAGCATCATTTCCGTATCTACCAGATTCTTGTCGCAGCCGAGGGAAATAAATAAAATGTTCAAATCTTAATCCTCATGTGTAATCTTAATTTTGCCCTGATTCAATTCCTCTATGGCAATCGATAATGGCTTTGTCTGCTTTGTATCCACCAGCGTCTCCTCACCGCCGATAATCTGTCTTGCCCGCTTCGCTGTCGCCATTACAATAGAATAGCGACTGTTTACCACTGGCGCCTCTCCCTGTTCTACCTCATTGTTCACTACCTTCATTAAATCTGTGTAAGATGGATGTAACATAATTTTTCCTCGCTTTTATTTTAAATATTTATTAATAAGACAATTCTTTCCTGCACCCTATATATTCTCGTCTGTGTCCTCATCTGACAAAGCGCCCTGCGCCCTTCCGGCGATCGTCTCAGGCAGCAGCGCCGAGAGCACAATCTGGCTGCTCTCCATAACCAGTACCGACTTTGTCTTCCTTCCCTGTGTGGCATCGATCACTGTGCCACTCTCCTTTGCTTTCTGGACAAGCCTTTTAACAGGTGCCGAGTCAGGACTCACGATCGCAATAATTTTTGATGTGTTGACAATATTTCCAAAGCCTATATGAATCAGTCTGTTCACCTGTCACCTCACTGCTGTTGTTTTACTCAATATTCTGTATCTGTTCCCTTACCTTCTCAATCTCAGTCTTCAAATCGATTCCGCGGTTGGATATCGCAAGGTCATTTGCCTTTGAGAGAATCGTGTTCGCCTCCCTGTTCATCTCCTGTGCGATAAAATCAAGCTTTCTGCCAATGCTCCCGCCCTCCTTTAAGGATTGCTTCATCGTCTCGATATGGCTTCTGAGCCGGACAATCTCCTCGTCGACACACACCTTATCGGCAAAAATCGTGACCTCAGTTAACAGTCTCGTCTCGTCAACTGCCGCATCACCCAAAAGCTCATGAATCCTCTCGTCCAACTTCTTTTTATATTCCTCGATGATCTGCGGTGAACGCTCCTCAATAAAGGCGACATGCTCCAACATGTCATCAAGCTTTGCAATCAGGTCATCTGCAAGATTCTGCCCTTCCCTGAGCCGTGTCTCTTCAAGTCCCTTTGCCGCGCCCCGTATGGCTTTTGCCAGCCCTTTCCAGATCTCCTCCTCGTCTATGGTCTGTTCCTCCATCGAGAAAACCTCGGGATAGCGGGAAAGCGTTGACACCCTGATATCATTATCCAGTCCGAAGTCTTCTGACATGGTCTTCAGATATCCGAGATACTCCGCTGCAATATCCTTATTGTACTTAATGCATACATTGCTCTCAGAAAAATCTTCGTATGTGATAAAAATGTCAATTTTTCCGCGCTGCACATAATTTTTCAGTTCATTCCTGATCGAACTCTCGAAAAAACTGAGTTTCTTGGGCATCTTGATATTGGCATCAAGATATCTGTGGTTCACAGATTTCATCTCGACAGAATATTTACGGCTGCCGTCTGTGATCTCACATCTCCCAAAACCTGTCATACTTTTAATCATGTCAATCCTCCCGACTCCCGACTACTGATTGCTTTTGCCGATCTCTTTTGTATCGATATCAGAGCATATACGAAAAATACTCTAATGTATTATAGAATAATCCTCCCCGAACGTCAACCTATTTTCGGCCAGTTATGAAAGGAAAACTCTTTTTCAGCCTGTCATCTTTAGGAAATTTATTTTATGCACATTTTTTCTGAGTTTTT
>JAIEEY010000246.1 GCA_029067205.1 Lachnospiraceae bacterium | reverse complement strand
ATATTATTTAGCACAAGAGAATTTATTTCTCTTTTTTTATTCCCTTTAACCATTGTTTATTTAGGAGGTTTTTATGAGACATTTGATGAGTCCACTTGATTTTTCCACGGAGGAGTTGGACAGGCTCTTTACCCTTGCTGAGGATATCGAGAAAAATCCCGCCAAGTACGCACACGCCTGCGAGGGAAAAAAGCTTGCTACCTGCTTCTATGAGCCGAGCACCCGCACACGCCTGAGCTTCGAGTCCGCAATGTTGAGCCTCGGAGGTCAGGTTCTGGGTTTTTCCGATGCAAATTCTTCCTCTGCCGCCAAAGGTGAAAGTGTATCAGACACGATCCGCGTGATCTCCTGCTTTGCCGATATCTGTGCGATGCGCCATCCCAAGGAAGGTGCTCCCATGGTAGCCGCATCGCGCTCTTCCATCCCCGTCATCAACGCTGGCGATGGCGGTCATCAGCACCCCACGCAGACACTTACCGATCTCTTGACAATACGTGCGATCAAAGGACGTCTTGACCGCTTTACCATCGGACTCTGCGGCGATCTCAAATTCGGCCGCACGGTTCACTCGCTGATCAACGCACTTGTACGCTATGAAAATATCAACTTTATATTTATATCTCCCGAAGAGCTCACGATACCCGATTATATTATCGAGATGCTCCGCGAGAAAAACGTCTCTTTCAGCGAAGTCCGTAAGTTAGAGGAAGTCATACCAAAACTCGATATCTTATATATGACCAGAGTCCAGAAGGAACGCTTTTTTAACGAGGAAGACTATGTAAGGTTAAAGGACTACTATATCCTCGACAAAGAAAAAATGGAACTTGCCAAATCCGATATGATCGTCCTGCACCCACTCCCGCGCGTAAATGAGATTTCTGTCGAAGTCGACGACGATCCCCGGGCTGTGTATTTCCGCCAGGTAAAATACGGCGTGTATGTACGCATGGCGCTGCTTTTGACGCTCTTGGATTCTGTTGACAAATAACCGTTTAGAACTTTAAATAGGAGGTATCAGAACATGTTAAACGTAGGAAAAATCGAGGAGGGCTTCGTCCTTGACCATATAAAAGCCGGCAAAAGCATGAGTATCTATAAGCATCTGGGACTTGACAAACTGGATTGTACTGTTGCAATCATTAAAAATGCGAGAAGCAACAAGATGGGCAAGAAGGATATCTTAAAGGTGGAGTGTGACATCAATACGCTCAACCTTGATATCTTAGGCTTCATTGACCACAACATCACTGTCAACGTCGTCAAGAACTGTGAGATCGTGCAGAAGCTTCCGCTATCACTTCCAAAAGAAATCAAGAATGTACTAAAATGCAAAAATCCCCGCTGTATCACATCAATCGAGCAAGAGCTTCCGCATATCTTTGTCCTGACTGATGAAAAAAAGGAAATTTACCGCTGCAAATACTGCGAAGAGAAATATGGGAGCAAAGATAGTTTTAAAATCTAAAAAATATAGCAGGCTAACACCTGCTATATTTTTATGCAAAATTCAAAACTTCATCTTTAGGTTTCTTGGCTGGCACGACACTGACTGCATGGAGAACCGGTCCTTCACCGTTGTAATCCTTCCAGAACTCCCTGTGAACCGTAGCTGTCACCTCTACCCAATCCTTGTTCGTCAGCTCACCGCACTTGTCATACTTGCATGCATATCCCAGAAAAGCCATGTCGTCCGCACAGCACGTCATCGCCATCCTTCCAGGCACAAAATACGCATTTTCACTGCCCTCAGGCTTTAGCACCATCGCCTTGAACTGAATCGTCTTATCAAGATATCGTTCAAGATTGTCCATGGCATCCAGATAGAAAATACCATAACCATAATCGTCAAGAATTAATTTCTCACTCTTCAAGTCATACGGCAGATCCTCCTCGAAAATCTGGTTTACTTCGCCATTCTTGTCCTCAAAGATAATCTCAGCCTGTGGATTCACAGCCTTTACATTCCTCTTAAAACTACTTAGCTGGTCAATCAGTCCATCACAGCGGTTAAAAATAATCAGCTCGGATTTTCTGATCATCTCCGCCAGCAGGGAACGCATATTGGTATAATAATTCTGGAACGTGGAGGCATCGATCGTCGTGATCTGCTGCTCCAGCCTCCAATGCCACGGCAGCTTGAGGTTCTTGAAGTTCCACATACCGTTATATTCGATGATAATGCGTTCCGGCTTATACTTCTTCTCAAGCTCCAGCAGGTTTGACGAAATCATCTGCGCTTCCTCATCCACCACTTCCACAATCGTACGGCTGTTTTTGAGAATGTCCTCATCGTACTCAACCTCTCCCTCCTCACAGAGTATCAGAAGTGTTGTTCCCCTTGTCTGAAAATAGGGCTGTGAAAGAGTGTAGGAAATAAACTCTGTCTTGCCGCTCTCCAAAAATCCATTAATAATATATACGGGTTTCATATTTTCTCCCATCCTTGTAAGAAACTGTAAGTCATACAACAGTTCGGATCTCTTGTCACCAGATGATTACTTGTTAAACAATGTCTTCAGATTGTCCTCGTTGAGCTGCGCGCCGATCACACAGATTTTTCCTGTCACCTCCGCAGCACCAGTGCGCACATTGCCCTCACCCGGAACATAGTCAAAATTCAGCCATGTGCCGTCCCCAGCTGGAACCATGCCCTTTGCGCGAAGAATAGAACCGTATTTCTTTTCATCCTCAAACTCCTCCAGGATATGCTCCAGTTCTGTCTTTGTGTAAGCAGTCGGTGTCTCAAATCCCCAGCTTGCAAAAATATCGTCCGCATGATGGTGATGATGATCGTGGTCATGACAGCCACAAGTGCAGTCATCTCCATGACCATGATGATGCTCATGTTCATCATGGTCGTGATGATGTTCATGCTCATCGTGATCGTGATGATGGTGCTCATGTTCGTCATGATCATGGTGACAGTGCTCATGCTCGTCGTGATCATGATGGTGCTCATGTTCATGGTGGCAATGCTCATCGTGGTCATGATGGTGGTGATGCTCATGTTCATCATGGAGTTTTGCGACCTCCGCCATAAGCTCTGCCTCCAAATCCTTTGCATTCTCTATCGTTTCAAGAATCTTCTTCCCATCAAGTTCTTCCCAGGGTGTCGTGATGACCGTTGCCTTGTCGTTATGCTCGCGGATAATTCCAAGCGCTGTATTTAATTTACTCTCGCTGATATCCGCTGTTCTGCTGAGAATGATCGTGCCTGCATGCTCAATCTGATTCAGGAAAAACTCCCCAAAATTCTTTGCATACATCTTGCACTTGTTCGCATCAACAACCACTACTGCACTGTTCAGTTCCACCTCTGCATCGGTATCCACATTCTGTACTGCCTTCATGACATCAGAAAGCTTTCCCACACCAGACGGCTCGATCAGAATTCTCTCCGGATGATATGTCTCAATCACTTCCTTTAGAGAACTGCCAAAATCCCCTACCAGCGAACAGCAGATGCAGCCAGAGTTCATCTCTTTGATCTCAACACCGGCCTCCTTCAAAAATCCGCCATCGATACCGATTTCACCAAATTCATTCTCAATCAATACAACCTTAGACACATCCAGTGCCTCCTTCAACAGCTTCTTGATCAGTGTCGTCTTTCCAGCTCCCAGGAAACCAGAAAAAATATCTATCTTTGTCATTTTTAACAACCTCCTCAACAGTTTGTTATTCCTAATTGTTTTTTCTCTAATTTTTTATCTTACCACAATACAACTACAAATTCCACATGCGAAGTATTAAATTTAGATTAAATATTACTCCCTTTCTTTATCTCATTTGGTGTATACCACTGCAGTTCGACTGCTGGTATCTCCTCGTAATTATCAGCACCCTCGCCTTTTCTTAAATATACCCTCCTGATTCCTGCCTGTATGATCATGCGGGCACACAGCGGGCATGGCTTTGCCTTGTGCACCGACAGATCACCGGGATTGATGCCCGCAAGATACAGATCTGCTCCGAGCGTCTGTTCCCTTGAGCAGTTTAACAATGCATTCGCCTCCGCATGGACTGCCCTGCAGATCGCATACCCCTCCCCCTGGTGCATGTCCATTTTTATCCGCGGACACTCCCCAATATCACAGCAATTCACAAAACCTCTGGGTGAGCCGTTATATCCTGTCGAGATGACCGCGTCATCCTTGACAATAACCGCACCGTATTTCCTTTTAATACAAGTACTTCGATATGCAAAATTCTCTGCACAGTTCAAATATGCATCTACTTTTGAAATTCTCTTATTTCCTTCTGGTTTTACCACTCTTCTTACTCCCATCCATCAATATCACTGTGTTGTCCTACTGATAATTGCTTCATACTCCGATGCGATCAGCGCTGGTGGAATACTGTACGTAATCTCAGCCTCTCTCGTA
>JAIEEY010000245.1 GCA_029067205.1 Lachnospiraceae bacterium | reverse complement strand
GAGGGGTATTTTGCGGCAAAACTGATCGAGGACGCAGGACTAAGAGGTTTTTCGGAAGGTGGAGCGCAGGTTTCCGAAAAGCACTGTGGTTTTATTGTAAATAAGGGAAATGCAACTGCGGCAGATATTTATACACTTATTATGGAAGTGCAGAAGCGGGTGAAAATTTCATCGCAGGTCACGATTGAACCCGAAGTTATTTTGCTGGGTTTTGGGGAGAAAGGGTGATAGGAATGAGATTTGTAATTGTTACTGGTATGAGTGGCGGCGGGAAATCCACCGCCATGAAAATGCTTGAGGACGCAGGATATTACTGTGCGGACAATATGCCAGTACCTCTGATTGAGAAATTTATGGAGCTTCTTGCAATGCCGGATAATGGAATTTTGAAGGTAGCATTGGGACTGGATGTCAGGGCAGATCAGTCGTTTGAGGACGTCAATCAGCTTGTGGCACGCCTGCGTGAGACCTATACCTTTGAAATTCTGTTTCTTGAAGCGGCGGACAGTGTGCTGCTCAAGCGTTATAAGGAGTCAAGACGTGTACACCCTTTGTCCGTTGATGGAGATCTGATGAGCGGTATCGCCAGGGAGCGGGCACTGCTTGCAAGTATCAAGCAGGCGGCGGACTACGTGATTGATACGACGAATCTGCTTACAAGGGAGCTAAAGGCAGAGCTTGACCGCATTTTTGTCAGTAATCAGGCATACAACAGCCTGATGGTCAATGTGATGTCATTTGGATTCAAAAATGGCATTCCACAGGACGCAGATCTGGTGTTTGACGTGCGTTTCCTGCCAAATCCGTTTTATATAGATGAGTTAAAACAAAAGACCGGGCTTGACCGGGAAGTGCAGGATTATGTCATGGGTTTTCCAGAGGCGCATGAATTTGTGGACAAGCTGACCGATATGGTTAATTTCCTGATACCACACTATATTAATGAAGGAAAATATCAGCTTGTCATTGCGATTGGATGCACAGGTGGTCAGCACAGAAGTGTGACACTGGCAGGAGAACTCTACAAGCGATTGAAGGACAGGGGCGATTACGGACTGACACTACGCCACAGGGATACGAAATAACAGGTGAGAGGTGAGCTATGTCATTTTCTGGAAAAGTAAAAGAGGAGCTTGTAAAGCTTGAAAATGATGTTAGGCATTGCCAGATCGCAGAGCTTGCCGCAATTCTGATCTATTCAGGTGCAGTCAGGACAGATGATTCTGGTGCCAGAATGATTGAGATTTCATCGGATGCACCTCTTGTGGCGTCAAGATGTCTGACGCTTCTTGACAAACTGCAGCTGGTCAGACAAGATACCATATCGGAGGTTCAGAAGCAGAATTGGTTGTATTTGTATAAAAATGACAGTAGTGTCATAAAAAAGACACTGCAGATAATCAAGTACAACGAGGGCGACGATCTTGTAAACCCGCTTGTGATCAAGAGCCAGTGCTGTAAACGTGCCTGTCTGAGAGGTGCGTTTCTGAGTATCGGTTCCATGAGCAATCCAGAGAAAGGGTATCATTTGGAATTTGTGTGCAGTGACGCACAGCAGGCTAAGCAGCTTGTGGAAACGCTGTTGTTCTATGAGATTCATGCAAAGGTAGTGGCGCGGAAAAAGTATCAGGTCGTGTATCTCAAGGAAAGTGAGGAGATCGTGGAACTGCTGAATGTCATTGGAGCGCATATTTCGCTGATGAATCTCGAAAATCTGCGGATATTAAAGGATATGCGCAATTCGATCAACCGAAAGGTCAACTGCGAGACGGCAAATATTTCGAAAACAGTCAACGCGGCAGCAAAGCAGATTGACGATATTCAATATATCAAGGAGCATTATGGTTTTGACAATCTGGCAGATCATTTAAGACAGATGGCAGAGCTGCGCCTTGAATATCCGGATGCCACGTTAAAGGAGCTGGGGGAGTATCTGACTCCAAAGGTGGGCAAATCGGGAGTGAACCATAGATTAAGGAAGCTGGGCGAGCTTGCGGAAAAACTCAGACAGGAGTAAATGCAGGAGAAGGTTATGAGAAAAGCATTATTTATATTAAATCCACACTCTGGGAAAGGACTGATCAAGAATCATTTGCTGGAGATTGTGGATATACTGGTTAAGGATGGATATGAGGTGACAGTTTATCCTACACAGGGGAGAGGAGATGCGAGCCGCATCATGTGCGAGCGGAAGAAAAGCTATGAGCTTGTCGTGTGCAGTGGCGGGGATGGAACTCTTGACGAGATTGTAACAGGAATGATGCAGTCCGGCTTTAAGACGACAATCGGTTATATTCCGGCGGGGAGCACAAACGATTTTGCAAACAGCCTAAAGATTCCGTCCACCATGAAGAAGGCGGCGGAAGTAGTAGTAGGCGGAACTGTATTTTCGTGTGATGTAGGACGCTTTAACGAGGATGTTTTTGTGTATATTGCGGCATTTGGACTGTTTACGGAAGTATCGTATGGAACGCCTCAGGAAATGAAGAATATGCTGGGGCATATGGCATATATCCTGGAAGGTGTCAAACACCTGCAAAATATTAAATCCTATCATTTGAAAGTGACAAGTGTGTCAGAAAATGGTGAGACAAAGGTGATAGAAGACGATTTTATCTATGGAATGGTCACAAACTCGTACTCCGTAGGAGGCTTTAAAAGCATTGCGGGAAATGTGTTTAAGGGCAGAATTGCATTGAATGATGGTTTGTTTGAGGTGACGCTGATCAAGATGCCGAAAAATCCCATGGAACTCAATTCAATCCTGGCGGCCCTCGCAATCCAAAATATCGATACGGAATACATGTACAGCTTTAAATCGGGCAAGCTGGTTATAGAGTCCGAGAATGAGATTGCATGGACGCTTGATGGGGAGTTTGGCGGAGCACACAAGAAAGTCACACTCATCAACGAAAAGCAGGCAATGGATATTATGGTAAAGGAATAGAAAACGATGAGACAACAATCAAAATGGCCTTATGCCATATTAGTCCTATTTATTGTAATAGCGCTTGGTACAACATTTTATTGCAGTCTTTCCTACCACTATGAGATGCAGGGAGATGTGACAGAGTTGTCATATTTTGACATGGAGATTTACGGATATGATGCGGTTTCAGCAGGTGGCGGAGCAGGCAATAGCTTTACCGTCATTGGTGAAGATCCGCAGTTTATCCTGACGCTCACGCCGGAAAACATGGAAGAAAATGGTGTAAAATATGATATGAAGGATATCGGTGGACTCGAATTGATGTTTGGCGAGGCCTGGGCAGGCAAAGAGCCGCTTCCGGTGCAGGTATTTTATGCTGGAATGGGTGAGGCCTTTTCGGAAAAGCATTCTGTAAAAAGTGTGTTGGAGGCAGGACAACAGTCACTGTTGATTCCGATTCCTGTTGGACAGTACCAGAAATTTCGATTTGATATTGACGGCGATTTCAAGCTTGTGGGGATACGAAGCTGTGCAGAGGTGATGGCTGCACAGGCATATGTGTCGCAGAAGACAGTGGACACATGCATTTGGTCTTTTCCGGCGATTATCATAGGATTTAGCCTGATTTTCTGGGCGCATCGGGTTCGTATGAGACAAGGCGGTTTTACAGTGAAGAGCTATGCAAAAAATGTTTTTCTGGGTGAAGCTCCTTCTCCGGACCGTGAAATCTATTTTGATTATCTGCGTGTGCTTGCCGTGATTCTTGTCATATTGGCACATTCCTGTTCACCAATGGTGGATTTGGCAGATACATGGTGGAAGCGACTGGTGCTGGTCTGTGGGCTGAGTCTGGGACTCTGTTGTAATCTGTTGTACGTCATGCTCTCCGGAACCCTGCTTTTAAGCTCCAGAAAGAATGGCGCAGAAAGTGTGGCTGCATTCTATATAAAGAGAGCGTCAAAAGTCATCATACCACTGATTGCGTATTATTTGCTTTTGTTATATCTGAACGGTGAGGTACATTTCCTTCCACCACGGAATATTGGTAATTCGTTCAAACGTATTATGACAGGGGCGCCTGATGTGGGGCCGCATCTGTGGCTTATTTACACAATTGTGGCGCTGTATTTTGTCACACCGTTTTTCCGGGTGATGGTTCAGCACATGAGCGACAGACTTCTTTTTGCAATGGCGATAGTGATACTGGCACTCAATATGCTGACAACGTATCTGCCATTGTTTAGTATGGCGTTTGGTGCGACAACGTTTCTTGCAGGCTGGGAAGGTGTATTTTTGCTGGGTTATATCATAACTCGACAGAATAATCTTGCGGGTGCATCGCGGAGAAATCGTATCATGATGATTGCGGCGATTGTATCCTACATTGTAATGGTCACAGTAGTATGCGCGGATTCGGCTCAGATGAATTATGTGTATGGCAGCACGCCGACGATGGTGATCACTTCCTGTGGGATTTTTGCCCTGTTTGTGAATTATAAATATAAATTCAGAGGAAAATCAAATGTACTGGTGCGGCTGTGCTCTAAGTACAGTTATTCGATCATACTGATACACTGGTATGCACTCTTTGTTGTAGTGCAGGGAAAATTTCACATTACAGCGCTGCGTTTTGGCTGTCTTGGCGGCATTGCAGCGAGCGTTGCTGTTACGCTGATTGTTTGTATTGTTCTGGCATTTGTATTTGACAACACGGTCGTCATCGTGTGCAATGTGCTTTTCGATAAACTGACGAAGGGACTGTTGGATGAAAAGTATAGTATCCGAAAAAGTGCATAAAATATAGCAATTGTGATATTGTGGAAGGTGATCTGTCTGTGAGAATGCTGACAGGAGTCATGGCATTTATCGTGTGTGTTCCCCTGATTGGAATGTTGTTGTTCAAGCCGGATAAGCATATCTGGAAAGAAGGGGAAGATGACACAAGTGTCATTAATGAGAGCTTTGAGATTTCTGTCAAAGAAGAGAATGGTATTTTTTATTACAAACCAGAAACCCTGACCGGGTTACTGATGTACCGCGCGATACCAGAAGATACTGCATTTAGCAGCTCTGAAGATTACATTGTCAAGTCAGATGAAGTGTATTATGATCCCGAACAGGAATACTTAAAGGCGCTCGCGGTCGTATGCCGCAGCAGTGTAGTATCCGCATGGGAGACCGAGCAGCGTCCCGCGGTTCTTGACTATAATGTCATGCAGTTTGAGGCTGGAGGTCTTTACAGGATTATCCAGGGAAATGCCGTGTACACGAAGGTGTTGTCAAATTCCGATGCGCTGTCAGGAAGCAGTATGTTATCATTTGACAATGAGAATGTAAAATTAAACGAAATAAAGCGGGCAGTAGATGCCACAAAAGGAGCTGTGATTACAAGAGATGGAAAAGTAATGACAGCTCCTTTTTTTACCACCTCACCATCTGGCATGCTTGTCGGGGAGGCGGGAGACGGAGTCGGATTTTCCTTAAATTATGCCTATGAGCTGGCAGTTTCGGGTATGAGTTTTTATGAGATTTTAAAGTACTTTTATGACGATATCAGAGTTATTATTTACGAGTAAATCCATGAATAAAAACTTCCTAACGAGTCAATGCTATGGTAAAGGAACTGTCTACGGTTCCTTAGGCAAAGGGCTTGCCGGAAATGGAGGGAAAGGATGAACAGACGAAATAACAAACGTCCTGCCTTGCAGAAGGAGAAGATCAGTATCATTGCAGCATCAGTATTTGTGTTGTCGGCACTTACTCTTGCGGGCGTGTATATGTCATCGCAGGGCGACAAGAAAAAAGAAGAAAATCGTATAGATTTTGCGAAACTGGAACAGGAAAACATTACAACAGAGGAAGGCGATACCGGCCTGGCTGATACCAGGTTTGTATCAGGAAAGGCAGAGTCTAACGTAGAATCAAACAATAAGACACAGACAGATAACCGATTTGTCGATCCAGACATCTATGATCTGAGTGATAACAATGACATGGATGTTGATCCGGCGTTTACAGAGGCAAACTCCGGGCAGGTTGAGAATACCAATCAGGATAATGCAAAAGCAGGTACGGACAAAGCGGCTGTGTTCATGGAAGGACAAGAACAGGCACAGGAGCAGGAACTCATAACAGAGACACCGCTTTATTTCTCAGAGGAAGATTCCCTTGCACTCCCGATTATCGGGGATGTATTGTTGGACTACAGCATGGATAAGGCGGTGTATCATCCCACGATGCAGCAATATCGATACAATCCGGCACTTGTTGTCGCAGCCAGTGAAGGACAGGATATTACAGCCGCAGCAGACGGTATTGTGTCAGATGTGTACTACGATTCACAGACAGGAAATACCATACGTTTTGACCTTGGTAACGGATATATGCTAACCTATGGACAGCTTGACAACATCAGCGTGAACGTAGGGGACAAAGTTTCCGCAGGCGATATTGTAGGGAAGGTTGCAAAACCGACAATTTATTACACCGAAGAGGGAACAAATATTTATTATAAGCTTACAAAAGATGGAGAACCAGTTGATCCATTACACAGGTCTGCTGGACAGAGTCAATAAATAGGAAGGGCATGGTTTTTTATAGAAATGCTTTTATTGGAAAATGCGGCAATCCGCAGTATGAGTGACACGATTCGTGAACAATATCAGACAGACATTTTTGAGGGCAGCATACTTATTAAGGATGGAAAAATCCTTGAAGTGTCTCCGAGAATTGAACTTCCTGAATCTGCGGACTGCATGAAAATAGATGTGAACCATCATCTGGTAATGCCAGGGCTGATCGAGGCGCACTGTCATATGGGTATCACCGAGGAGAAGAAGGGGCAGGAGGGCGATGACTGTAATGAGACAGTTCATCCCGTCACCCCGATGCTCCGCGCGATTGATGCGATCAATACGATGGATGCCGCCTTTGCTGACGCGGTTAGAGCAGGCATTACCACTGCAAACATTGGTCCCGGCAGCGCAAACGTTGTCGGAGGCCAGTTTGCCGTTGTGAAGACAAGCGGAAGGCGGATTGATGACCTGATCTTAAAATTTCCTTCCGCAATGAAAATTGCTTTTGGCGAAAATCCCAAGGTAAATTATGCCGGGATGAATACATCACCCGTAACGCGCATGGCGATTGCCGGAATGCTTCGGGAAGAGCTGGTAAATGCACGATCCTATCTGGAAAAGCGGGATCAGAGCAATGTGGACTATAATCTTCACTATGAGGCATGGCGCCCTGTGTTTGCAAAGGAGATTCCGTTAAAGGCGCATGTGCACCGCGTAGATGACATTTTTACGGCAATTCGTATTGCCAAAGAATTTGATCTGAATATGACACTTGACCACTGCAGTGAGGGACATCTGATTGCTGAAGAGATTGTTGCATCTGGTTTTCCTGCTATTGTGGGACCAGACCTCACTACCCGCAACAAGATCGAAGTGCAGAATGTAGCGTTTAAGACAGCAGGAATACTCGCCAATGCAGGTGCGATGGTGTCAATCACGACAGATCATCCAGTTTCACTAATCCAGTCACTTCCGTTGTGTGTTGGACTGAGTGTAAAGCATGGGCTCTCGATGGAAGACGGATTTAAAGCATTGACTGTCAATGCCGCCAAAATCTGTGGCGTATCAGACCGGATTGGCTGTATCGAACCTGGAAAGGACGCAGACATCGCTGTCTTTGACGGAAACCCTATGGAAGTATTTACAAATACATTGATGACAATTATCGATGGGAAAATTATATATAGAGAAGATGCGTAAAACTTATTGCATAAATTTGTATGTGTTTATTCAATAAATATAGTAAAAGTGATGAAAAGTAAAAATTGCTTAAAAATGACTTTCCAAATAAATAAAGTTGTTATATAATCAATTTAAAAGTATCTTGTTATGTACACAATTTAATTTAGCTTACATCGTATGCGAGTTTTGACTCGCTATTCGCTCTCTCAATAACGCCCGCAGATCTACATGGATTTGCGGGTTCTTTATGCACACACCGATGCAGGTGAAATATGACACTGGATTGGCGCATCGGCGGCGCACAAGTAGGGGGAAAGGCTTTTCTCCTACTTGATTTAAGTAATTTTAAGGATTAGGAAACGGCAATGTACATTGGTATTTTTGATTCGGGCATTGGCGGAATGACGCTTCTGCATCAGGCGATGGTGCTGATGCCACATGAGAATTTTATATTTTATGCTGACACAGACCATGTTCCGTATGGAACCAAGACGAGGGAGCAGGTCACATCTTATGTGGATGAAGTGATTCGCTTTATGATGGGACTTGACTGTAAGGCAGTGGTGATCGCGTGCAATACAGCGACCGCGGTGGCGGCAGAGCTGATGCGCAGTAGATATGAATCGCTGCCCATCATAGGAATTGAGCCGGCAGTGAAGCCAGCGGTAGCGGAGAGCATGGGAAAGCGTGTGCTGGTGGTTGCGACGCCGCTTACAGTGCATGAAAAGAGGCTTAGAAATCTTGTGGAGCGTGTTGATGATAGGCATTTGGTTGATTTGTTGGAGCTGCCGGGGCTCGTGGAATTTGCTGAGCGTGGTGAGTTTGTGTCGGACAATGTGACGGCATATTTGCAGGAGAGGCTTTCAGGGTATACGCTTGACGACTACAGGGAGCTGGTGCTCGGCTGCACGCATTTCAATTATTTTAAGGATACCTTTCGGGCGCTGATCCCACCACAGGTACATATGATTGATGGAAGCCTGGGGACGATACGCCAGCTTATGCGTGTGCTGGATTCGCGGCAGGAGCTTTTAGATCCATTGCCAGAAGCAGGTGTAGACTGGGAACTGGTTAAAAATGACATTTGTGTCAGATATTTTGAATCCGGCAGAGAGATCACTGATGCTGCAAAGCTCAATACGATCAGACAATTACATGAAAGACTGGAAAAGATGAGAAAAATATAACCGCGTAGGATTGAAAAGCCTGCGCGGTTTTTATATATTGTGCAGTTTTGATTCTGACTGTTCCTTATTCCAGATTCAATCTCTTAGACATCATATGCAGGTTAATAAAGTACATGATCACTGCCACAATAACAGTCATAAGCAATGTCAGGTTCATAGTTGGTGACATGATACCAAAAGGCGTCAAGTTATTGTTATAGGATCCTGAGATAATCATCTTGGTATACATCGGTATCGTACAGACGTAACCAATGATCTGCATGATGAACTGTACAATAAAATATGCAAGGATTGCTCCTACAACACGGTGCTTGGCATAGAGCTGTCCCAGTGAAACACAGCCGAGTACTGTTACGATATTTGCAAAGATTGCGATGATGCAGTAAAACACCAAATACGCAATATACGCTCCCAGGCCGATGCCAAATTCATCTTCAAAATCGTAGAGCAGTGATGAAAATTCCCGCAAAAATTCTCTGCGCAATTCATCATATTCGCCAGGAATAAATGAGAATATATGGTGTATTGCAACCTGGAAAATGATATATACCGTCACAGCAATCGCAAGCAGCATCAATAGATAGGTGAATATGGATGCCAGGATCTTGGCATTTAAAATCTGTCTGGTGGATACAGGGAGCGTGTGTGTCAGATAGCCCTGATCCGTGTAGCAGGTTTTATAAAACCGTATTGCGATAATGAGCATGGTTCCCAGAGTACAGCCGATGAGTCCAAAGTAGTACAGGAAGACAGAAAGGATGAGAGCCATAACAGAGTACCATGCGATCGTCTCATCGTATTTGGGGTTGATGGTCAGAATGACACCACAAGTCAGGGCAGTCGTTCCTCCCAACACGACCAGCATGATCAAGAGGGGGGAACAGAGTCCTTTCCATTCGTATTTCAATAGTTTTCCTAACATGCGTACACCTCCCTGAAGTAAGTATCTACAGATTTGCCCATCTGGCTTCTGATCGAGTCGACTGATGTATACAGCATAAGAGATCCGTTTTTCATAAAGATCACATCATCGAGTATATTTTCTATGTCAGATATCAGATGAGTTGACAATATGATTGTAGAGCTTGGATTGTAGTTGGTGATGATGGTGCGCAGGATATAATCCCTTGCGGCAGGATCTACACCGGCAATCGGCTCGTCAAGGATATACAGGTCTGCCTGTCTGCTCATAACCAGGATCAGCTGTACCTTTTCTTTTGTGCCTTTCGAGAGCGTCTTTAAGCGCGCGTCGCTGCTGATACCAAGCGCACCCAGCATACCATAGGCCTTCTCTGTTGAGAAATCCTCATAAAAATCCGCGAAGTATGACACCATCTGAGAGACTTTCATGCTGTTGTCCAGATAGGTGCGTTCTGGCAGATAAGATATCACTTTCTTCGTTGCAGGACATGGCTCCATGCCATTGATTAATATGTTTCCGCATGTCGGCGCAAGAAGACCGTTGATCATCTTGATCAGGGTTGTCTTGCCGCAGCCGTTTGGTCCAAGAAGACCGATAATCCTTCCCCTTGGAATGATCAGGTTCATATGAAAGACGGACATATAGCTGCCCATACCGGGATAGCGCTTGCACAGGTCATTTAGTTGCAGAAGCGGAGTATTGTTGTACGGCATGTTAATGTTCGGATTATATTGTGTATTCTCATTTTGGGCGTAGACTGGATTGTACTGTACAGCGGCGCTCTGTGTGTAAGCCGGATTGTTTTGTGGATAACTGTTCTGTATATTATTATTTTGTGGATAAACTGGGTCATTTTGCACAGGCTCACTGGATGGAGTGTCCTTTTGCAAGGAAACCGGGTTGCTTTGTGCAGGAATGGTCTGATCCAGTACCTCACTGTCTTGCGCTAAATCCGGACTGGTCTGTACTGCATTGTCTTGTGCGGCAGCAGCCAAATTGCTTTGTATGATATTGTCCTGTGTAATAACCGGATTACTTTCCTGTACAGGTATTGGATTTTCCTGAATGGTATCATTCTGCATATACACGGAGTTATTCTGCGCACTGTTATTCTGTGCATCATCGTTTTGTGTGTAAGCCATACTGTTGTTTTCGTTCACATTTGTTCCCTCCCTCGGTTTTTCTTTTATTTATAATTATTAAAATTGATGGTTTTAGTGGACGATACTTTTGATCAATTCCATAATTTCCTGATCATTATATCCAAGTTCCCGTATGTTTGCGATAAAGCTGTTTACCTGTGTCAGCGCCAGCTGGTGTCTGGCAGCTTCTATCTTCGTCATATCCTCTGTCACGATGCGGCCGCTGTTTCGCTGTGTTACGATTAGTCCGCTGTGCTCAAGCTCAGCAAATGCCCGCTGCATTGTGTTGGGGTTGACATTTGCTTCCGCTGCCAGATCTCTGACGCTTGGCAGTCGGTTTCCGGCTTTATAGATACCACAAACAATACGAATCAGTATTTTATCATATAATTGTGAGTAGATCGGGCGCTCAGAATTCATTTGCCATGCCATGTACTTACCTCCTTGTGTGTTAATTCATTAATACACTAATACAATAATACATTTGGGGTGAAATGTCAATATCGATTACGGAAAAATAATTATTGTATATTTTTGCCAAAAAAATTGTGATAAAGCATAAATATGTGGAATTTTTTGTATGCGTATGGTAAAATAATTATTGAATACTATAAAATTGCGTAAAAATTTCTGTACTTTTGAAAAAA
>JAIEEY010000244.1 GCA_029067205.1 Lachnospiraceae bacterium | reverse complement strand
ATCATGACACCTACATGCGCCAACAACTTGGTATTGGCGTTGATGAGAAAATATATGGTCTCGGCGAGCGCTTCACCCCGTTTGTCAAAAACGGGCAAAGCGTAAAGATCTGGAACGCTGACGGCGGAACCAGCACGGAACAGTGCTACAAAAACATTCCATTCTATGTTTCAAACAAGGGTTATGGTGTATTTGTAAACCATCCGGAAAATGTGGAATTTGAAATCGGCACGGAAATGGTCACAAAGGCCGAGTTCTCTGTGGAGGGCACCTATCTTGACTATTTCCTGATCAATGGTCCCGAGATGAAAGATGTACTGAGGCGATACACTGATATCACTGGAAAGCCGGGACTTCCTGCACCATGGACATTTGGATTATGGCTGTCAACTTCCTTCACGACAAACTACGATGAAGAGACTGTTATGAGCTTTGTTGACGGTATGCTTGACAGAGGAATTCCTCTGAGGACCTTCCATTTTGACTGTTTCTGGATGAAAGAGTTCCACTGGAGCGACTTTTTGTGGGACAGCAGAGTTTTCCCGGATCCTGTTGGAATGCTAAAGCGCATCAAGGACAAGGGACTCAACATCTGTGTATGGATCAACTCTTATATTGGGCAGGAATCCGTTCTTTTCAAGGAAGGTATGGAAAAGGGGTATTTTATCAAACGACCTAACGGTCAGGTATGGCAGTGGGATATGTGGCAGCCTGGCATGGCAATTGTGGATTTCACGAACCCTGCCGCATGGAAATGGTTCCAGGACAAGCTTGAAATCCTGCTCGACATGGGTGTCGACTGTTTCAAGACAGACTTCGGCGAGAGAATCCCGACAGATGCCATCTATTACGATGGTTCCAACCCAAAGAAAATGCACAACTATTATACCTATTTATACAATAAATGCGTTTACGAACTGCTCGAAAGAAAGCGCGGAAATGGACAGGCTGTCCTCTTTGCCCGCTCTGCTACTGTAGGCGGTCAGAAATTCCCTGTGCACTGGGGCGGCGACTGTTGGTCAGATTATGAGTCCATGGAGGAAAGCCTGCGTGGTGGTCTGTCACTCTGCATGTCAGGTTTTGGCTTCTGGGCGCATGATATCGGAGGTTTTGAACATACCTCCACAGCTGATGTCTACAAACGCTGGGTAGCTTTCGGTCTGCTCTCCTCACACAGCAGACTTCATGGCAGCCAGTCATACCGCGTGCCATGGGTATATGACGAAGAGGCTATTGATGTTGTCCGATTCTTTACACGCTTGAAAGCAAAGCTGATGCCATATATTTATAAAACCGCTGTCACTGCTGCCACACAGGGGATTCCAAGTATGAGAAGCATGGTACTCGAATTCACAAAAGACAAGACCTGCCACTATCTCGACAAGCAGTATATGCTGGGCGACAGCCTGCTTGTGGCACCGATCTTCAATGACGAAAGCAGGGCAGAATACTATCTGCCACAGGGTATCTGGACGAACTTCTTTACTGGAAAGGAATACAGAGGCGGCACCTGGATTGAGGAACAGCACGGCTACTTAAGTATTCCTCTGATGGTGCGTGAGAATTCTGTTGTCGTGCTCGGTGCACATGACGACAGACCTGACTATGACTATGCTGACGGCTGCGAACTCCGCGTTTATGCCATCCATGACAGTGTCAAAATCGACACGGAAGTATATGGCATGAACAATACTGTTGAACTTTCTGCTACGGTAAAGAGGCAGGGACATAGTATTCTCGCGACTGTAGACAGCAGCAAACCATACACCATCCGCATGGTAAATATGCGCGCTGCAAATGCTGTGAATGGCTTTTTGACAATTGAGGGAAATGATTCTATCGTCACCCCTGACCAAGGTGCAAATGTGATCGAGATTACGTTCTAAATATTTATAATTAAGAGAGCAGCCCTATCCTTTCGGATTGGACTGCTCTCTTGCTGATGCCCTTTCCCCATCGGAAACTCACGTATTAAATTACTGACCGTTGATGATATATCTCTCTATCCTGCAAGTATGCGTTCTGCTCCCCGCTGGCAACGTCTTATCATAGCTCACACTGACTAAGAGAATCTCTCCGCCATAATTCTCTATCGCCTTGGGATAATTTTTCTTTTTTATTTGCTCAATTGCACCTTCTGCTGTCTGATTCCATTTCAATTCGATCACGAGTGCCGGATACTCCGAATCCCGTCTGGGCAGATAAACAATGTCTGCATACCCTTCTCCGGCAGGCAGTTCTTCCCATTGCAGATAATAATCTTTGTAGGTGTAATATGCAAGCTTAATCACACTGCGAAGACTGTCTTCCTTATTGTAATGCAGGGGCACTGTCTCCTCGGAATGTATTTTTTCAATCTGCGCGGAAACAGCCTCCTCTTTCATATGAATCGTATCATGGATCAATTGGTCACTCTCCACAACACGCTTTATCGTTTCTGCATGTTCAGTCTCTCTGACTGATTTTGAAAACTCCATTCGAATCTCTTCATTTGGTATATGTACTGTCTTTGCGCTCTCATTATATGCCAGATATCCCAGATGGATCAGGAGCGTCAGCACATCATCCCTGCTCTTAAACGTAACAAGGTCATTGGCAAATCCATTCGTATTTACCTTGACTTCCATGCCGCTAACCAATTCGGCGATTACCCTTGTCAGCCCCGTATACCCCATACTGATATATCCCATCAAGCTCTCCGCGGCCGATGTCTCCGTCCAGTAGGAATCAAACGTCTTATTATCAATCACCTGCATCACGGAATTGGGATTATATACAGAGCCAACTCCCTGAAAGAAATAGCCGTCATACCATTGTTTCATTGTCGGAAAATCTACATTTCCTCTTTCGCAGAGATTTCTCACTTCTTCCTCCGTGAAGCCAACATACTCTCCAAACTTCCGTGGTGTAACCATTGTATACTCTTTGAAATCAGATATGGCAGACTGACGACTATCTTTCTTAACAGGGAGAATACCAGTCATGTAAGCTGCCGCAAAAATCTTCGATGTCGTCTGACTGCTCTTGAACAGTGTGCGGAGAAATTCCAGATACTCCTGTTGAACCGACGGGTTTTCGCGAATCGGCGCATCCCATTCATCAATGATCATAATAAATTTATTTCCTGTCAACTCTACCGCACTTATCATTGTTGCTGGCAATTCATTGCTTACCACAAGGGCTGGATAAGATACCTTCAATTCCTCCGTAATCTTGTCACTTAAATATGCTGAAAGCATCCTATAGTTGTCCGTAAACGGTTTTATATAGGTCATATCAACATAAATTACGTTGTATTTATTAAGATATTTTTGATAGCTCTTATCCTTGCTGATAACTTTGTCATGAAACAAATCCGAAGAATCACATGTCCTGTCATAGTACGCGCAAAGCATCTGTGCCGCAAATGATTTCCCGAATCGCCTGGGTCTGCTGATACACGTCAGCCTTCTAGGTGTTTCAATAGAGTTATTGATCAGTGCGACCAGGCCAGTTTTATCAACATACAAATCATTTAATATTCCTGTAAATCCGCTGTTCCCAGGATTCAGATATGTTCCCATTGAGATACCTCCAAATTGCCTATTTATCTACCATTACACCATAAAGCGGCTGCTCATCAGCTCATCGCGTGCCACACTGATTGCACGCTCTACACTGCCCTGTTTAAACGGATTGGAGATATTTGCATACCTCAATGTCTCGAGATAACTCATGCTGCCGCCGCATTTGCAGAGGTTAAGGTAATCCGCCCATGCACTGTCATGATTTTCTTTCTCCTTTTTCTTAAATTCCATCGCGCCCATGGTTGTGAGTGTGTAGTTAATATAGTACATCGGATAGAGGAAAATGTGCAGCTTGTGATACCAATAGCCACCTCTGTCAAAGAAATCGTCTGGCTCATATACACGCCATGGCATATATTTCTCCTCAAGCTTCTTCCATTCTAACGTCCTCTCCTTTGGTGTCAGGCCGGGATTTGCATAGCAGATATGCTGGAACTCATCAACTGCTACGCCAAAGGGCACAAATGTAACTGCTTCCTGCAGATGCGCGAAGCGGAACTTGTCTGCCTGCTCTCCGAAGAAACGCTCCGCATAGGGATATGCAAACTGCTCCATCGACATGGAATGAATCTCCGCGATATCGGTTGATTCTGAATAATAATCCGTAATCGGCTGGCTGCGCATTGCCATGTACCCGGCAAAGGCATGTCCCAGCTCATGTGTCAGCACCTGCATGTCAAAGATTGTCTGATTAAAGCATGAGAACACAAATGGCGCCTTGTAACGCTGCAGACAGGTCATATATCCCGTCGACGCCTTACCCGGCTTATTTTTCAAGTCCATCAGTTCGTGCCCGATCATGAAATCGATGAACTCACCCGTCTGCGGACTCATCTCATGATACATCTTTGCCGCCTCATTTACCATGAAATCATCATCGCCAGCTGGAACTGCGTTACCGTCTGGGAAAATACGTTTTTCATCATAGCACGAGAAATCGCTTACACCGAGACGTCTTGCCTGCGCTTCATACAATTCCTGACAGATCGGCACAATCACGGTGCGAACCTGCTCGCGGAAGGACTCAACCTCCTTCTGCCCATAATCAGTGCGCCCCTGCTTCATATATCCTACAGGAATATAGTTTTCATAACCCAGATTGCGCCCCTGCTCATTCCTTAACTGAATCAGCTCATCCCAGATTTCTTCCAGGCGTGTCTCATTTTTGTGGTAAAATTCCGAGTACGCCCGGACTGCGGCTTTGCTCACCTTTCGGTCTTCATGTTCAAAATATTTCTGCACGCCGTACAGATTCAGCGTCTTCCCGTCAAAAGGTATCTCCGCTGTCGCCATAATCTTCTGATACTCATTACAGAGCTTTGCTTCCTGCTGCATTAACGGGATATTTGTCTCACAAAATGTCTTTTTTTCCAATTCCTTCTGTACAAAAAACTGCTTTCCATACTCCTTCTCAAAATCAGCGCGGAACGGACTGTTCATCAATGCATCATTCACTGCCAAAAGCTGCGGCATGATCGTCGGAAACGTATTTTCAATATACTCATTTTCTTTCTCATAGAATTCGTCTGTGGTATCTAAGGTATGACGAACCGAAGCGACTGTGGCATCTGTAGAAAAGTCCTTTGCTTTCTCATCATACGCAAGGATTGCCTCTTTTACTTCCGCATAACTGCCCGCATGCTCAATGTGCTCCTTTGTCGCTGTCGCAAACGCTGTAAAACCCTCAAAATCTGGTCTCTTGTACTCTAATGTTGAAAATTTGAAATCTTCCATCTCTAATATAACTCCTTCCACATTTTCATATACTGTTCAGGAAGAACACTGCACTTGTGTTCTATTCCCATTATTCATAAGGCCTCTGGTAAAAACGCCCTGAAATCTGCTGTGTGTTGATGACATTGACAAACGCTTTCGGATCGACCTGCTTAATATCTTTAATGATATCCTTGCATTCCGCCCTTGACACGACAGAATACACGATCTTGCGCTCCTGATGCTCGTAGGAACCCTCCGCTTCAATGATCGTGGCACCATGATTGCTGTTCTTGGAAATCACTTCATACACCCGTCTTGCATGGTTCGTCACCACCAACAGTGTATGCTGACGGTATTGCTTGAAGAGTGTGTGGAGAACCTGTGTGGATGCATACTGGAAAATAATAGAATATAATGCTTTTTCCCATCCAAACAACAGACCTGCCACCACAAGCAGAACGGCATTGAAGCCAAGGACAATATTAAAGGAATCCACTCCTTTTCGCTCTGACAAGAAAATGCCGATAAAATCCGTTCCCCCAGTCGTCGCATTCATCATCAGACACAGGCTGATCGCAAAACCATTGATCATTCCACCAAAAACACTGATCAGCAATGTGTCATAGACAATTGCCTGGGACGGCAAAATATCCGTCAAAATATTCGTCAGCATAATACACAGACAGGAATAAAGTGTAAATTTCCTGCCGATAAATCGAAAACCAATATAGATCGGTCCCAGATTCAATAAAATATTGATCAATGTATAAGGGAGCTCAAAACCAAAAAACAACTCCACGATCCGCTGTATTAATAAGGTAAGTCCAGTCGCACCGCCTGGATACAAACCGCCTGTCCGCACAAAAGTCTTAATGTTCAACGCCATAATTACTGATGCAAAACAGATTACAACAATTCGCTTTGCATCCTCCTTAAAACTGAATTTCATACATATACCCCCTTGCGTGCTTCGGCACGCATACCAATCAATAGTTTGAAAGTGACCTTCTTTCAAACTTTTACCTCCATATCCTGCCTATGAAAATATTATTTCTGTCCAGATGTCTTTTTGCAGCGTCAACTCTATACGCTTATCTTGATAAACAAAGCTTCTCGCAGCATCACACCCGCTGCAGATTTGTGCCTTCTCCAGACTACCATTGCTCCATGCGATATTCATATGCGCATTCCCGCGAACCCTAACACCTGTTATCTTACCAGTTTGCCATACTTGTGGCAGTGCTGGCAGCAGAACAATCCTGTCTGCATTACTTTGTACCAGCATTTCCACCATTGCCGCGATCGAACCAAAATTCCCATCGATCTGAAAAGGCGGATGGTTGTCAAAAAGATTTGGCAGTGTTGACTTGATAAATAGCTGACGCAGATTCTCATGAGCCTTTTCTCCGTTCCAAAGCTTAGCATAATGGTTCATGATCCATGCACGGCTCCAGCCAGTATGTCCTCCGCCCCCCTCCAGGCGCTTCTGTAATGTCAGCTCTGCCGCCTTTGCAAGCTCTGGCGTGCCGTCCTTCGTAATCTGATCCGATGGATGCAGCCCGTACAGATGTGAGATGTGCCTGTGTCCGTGCTCCTTCTCCTCATACTCCTCACACCACTCGAGGATTTTGCCGTCACTTCCTATGCGTGTGGGAATCAGACGCCCGCATGCCTCGGCAATCTGCCTGTCCAATGCATCCGACACCCCGAGAACCCTTGCTGCCCGATTGCATTGACTAAACAGGTCACGCAAAATCTGATTGTCCATCGTCACTCCGATCGAATTTGCCCCCTGCTCCCCATTGGGCAGAATATACGTATTTTCGGGCGACACACTCGGACAGGTGCACAGATAGGTTTTTCCATTGATTTCATGCTCAATGCAAAAATCAAGGAAAAACTGTGCCGCCTCACGCATAACTGGAAACATTTCACGCAGGAAATCTTCATCTCCTGTATACTCATAATGTGTCCATATATGCGTGCATAGCCACGCCCCTCCCATCACCCAGAAACTGCCTGGGATCCACAGATCCTGCGGAGCCGTATCACCCCAGATATCGGTATTGTGGTGTGCCACAAATCCCCGGCAGCCATACATCACCTCAGCAGTCTTTCTTCCATTGGGCAGCATCTTTTTCAGCAAGTCAAATAATGGCAGGTGACAATCCCCCAGACTGCAGGTTTCTGCTGGCCAATAGTTCATCTCCGTATTGATATTAATGGTAAATTTGGCGTCCCACGGCGCCTCCATGTCCTTATTCCAGAGTCCCTGCAAGGTTGCAGGAAGTGTCCCCGGGCGGCTGCAGCTAATGAGCAGGTATCTGCCGAAATTAAAATAAAGTTGTTCCAGGCTTAAATCCGTCTTGCCGTCTGCGATTTCATCCAGACACTGACTGGTCGTCTTCTGTGCTGTACTGACAGCCTCCTTATCCAGATCAAATGTCAAGGACATCCTGTCAAAATAGGATCTGTAGTCCGCAACGTGCCTCTCCCTGAGTTCCTCATAGCTTTTAGAAGCCGCTCTTCCAAGCTTTTCTGCCAGTTCTGCCTTTAACACTTCTTTCTTTGTCTGGCTCTCGTCGGAATCATTTTTTTCCATCTGTACTTTCACGCGGTATGTCGTCGCCGCACTCCAGTACAGATCAACTTCCGCAGCATCATAAACTACAATACTCTCACCGATCACCTCAATCGTTCCGTCAGGGCTTGATGCCTTACACATCATGGCATAGTCCAGTCCATCCCGTCCCAGATTCCCGCCAAGCATGATACTGTCCGCCGATACCTTCTCTGAATACTCATAAATATGATGCCGCGACTGTATGATTTCCAGATTCATCTTATTTTTCCCTCTGGCAATTAGATGCATCACGCACACGTCATCCGGCGCTGACATAAAGATCTCCCTGTCATACACTGTATCATCCAATACGATATGCGTATAGGACAATGCTTTTCCGACATTTAACCCTCTCTCATATTCCTCCACTTCCGTCACAGAAATATCTTTGCCGAAATCATAGTCAACAGAGATATCGCCGAGTGTCTGGTAAATACGCATGCCAAACGGTGTGCCTCCCATTGCCTGCCTGCAAAGACGCTCCGCCTCATGAATCCTCCCCCCTTTGATCAACTCCTGTATCAATGGAAGTTTCTCTCTTGCACTGGGATTATTTCTGTCCATGGGACCGCCGTACCATATGGTATCCTCATTGACCTGGATCTGTTCACAGCCGATCGTTCCAAACACCATACCGCCGATCCTGCCATTTCCTACTGGAAGTGCCTCATTCCAATCTGCTGCCGGTCTGTCATACCAAAGTACTGTGCAGCTTCGCTTTCCCTCGTCATGTTCCTTTCTGATATCCATGTATCTTTTATCCATGTATCTTTTCCTCACTTCTCTTTGGTGTGGCTTCCCCGCTCCCACTGAAAAGGCATTGATCTGCCTCACCAATATTCTGTTGTTAGTATAGCATATTTATATGGAAAAAGTGTACAGAATTTCGTTTATATATTTTTATTTCTCTACAAGCTGTAATTTTAACCAGTTTATATCTTGCATATTTTTTCAAATACGCTATAATAGAAAATGATAGTCTAAACATTCTATTGGATAGGGAAGAATGGGGCATATTAATTTAAAAAAGGATAGTAACATAAGAAAGGGGAACTTAACAATGAACGAACGAGCAAGCATTGAAAAAAAGCTAACCGGATCTTTTTTAAAGGTGGCATCCATTATGTCGGCGGTTGGGATTCTGGCATTGATCGCTCTCATCGTAATCTCGAGCAGGTATTCGACCGCTCTGCATAATTACGGTTTTGCTCAGGGGGATATCGGAAGAGCACTGTATCTGTTCTCTGAAGCCAGGTCATCGCTCCGGGCAGCCATCGGATTTGATGACGAGGCCGCAATCCAGAAGGCAGTGGAGACATATGAGGAATGTAAAGCGGACTTCGAGGTGGCCTTTGAAGAGGTAGAAAAAACTGTTGTCTCAGACCGGAGCAGGACTATATATAATACGATCGAATCCGAGCTGCCGGATTTCTGGAAACAGGCTGATGAGGTCATTGCGATAGGTGCGACAACGGATAGAGCGCTCTGCCTGCAGGCACAGGAGATCGCGATCAATGAGCTTACATACAAATTTGCCAGCATTTATGAGCAGACGGAAACACTTCTGGAATTAAAGGTTGAACATGGAAACAGTTTGTCCAGAACGCTCAATACAATAGCTATAGCCTTGTCAATTGTGATCGTTGTTGTGATCGTAGGCGCAATGGTCTTGTCAACCCGTATTGGCAGACAGATTGCTCAGGGCATTGCTCTCCCTCTTGGACAGCTTGGACAGCGTCTCAAGACATTCTCTGCAGGAGACCTCTCCTCTCCGTTCCCGATGGTAAACACCGGCGATGAAGTGGAACACATGGAAAGCGATGCTACCGAGATGGCAAACAACCTGAATACCATCATCCATGACATCGGTGAAGTATTGGGCGAGATGGCAGGCGGAAACTATGCAGTTAAATCAAAAAATCCAGCAAAATATACCGGAGATTTCCTGAAGTTATATGAATCTATGCGCGGACTGCGTGATCAGATGGTTGAAACCCTGACATCCATCGGTGAAGTTTCCAATCAGGTATCTTCTGGTTCAAACGACCTGGCTGATGCATCGCAGGTTCTCGCCGAAGGCGCCACAGAACAGACAAATGCAGTTATGGAACTGCATGCTACCATTTCCGAGATTACGAGCACTATGGAAAAGAGCGCGCAGAGCGCAGATGAGTCCTATATGAAGGCACAGCTCTACGCCGACAAGGCTGACAACAGCCGCGAGGAAATGAATTCGATGATGGCAGCCATGGAGCGCATCAATGCTTCTTCCAACAGAATCGGAGACATTATCTCTGAGATCGAATCCATCGCCTCACAGACCAATCTGTTATCACTCAATGCATCAATTGAGGCTGCAAGAGCTGGTGAATCAGGACGTGGTTTCGCAGTTGTAGCTGATCAGATCAGGGTACTGGCGAATCAGAGTGCGAAGGCAGCAATTGATTCAAGGGAATTGATCGAAGGTTCCATCAGGGAAGTTGCCGAAGGAAACCGCGCGGCAGAGAATGCGGCAAATGCGCTTGGTTCCGTAGTTGATGGTATCAAGCAGATTGCTGATTTCTCCAAGAACCTTAAGACAATGGTTGAAGATCAGACTGAGGCAATGCGCCAGGCAGAGAAAGGGGTCAACCAGATTTCAGAGGTTGTACAGAGCAATGCTGCAACGGCGGAGGAAGCCTCTGCAACCAGCGAGGAATTATCCGCACAGGCATCCATTTTAGATGGTTTGATCGGACAGTTCTCTTTGAAAAAATAACTTACATAGAGTAGGAGGCTGAACACTAATTAGCTGGCCTCTCACACCACCTAGTGTACCTTTCAGTACAAAGGCGTTTCTCTAGTTTTCACGCAGCTTTCAGATAATAGTCAAGCATGGATATATAATCCAGTTTGGCTATTATTTTATTGGTGAGAGTGACATTTAGATTGGCAGATGTTCATCGCTTACATAGACCGTCTAGATATGCTGTTAACAGTTCCTTGTCCAATACCGACAATACCCTATATGAGTTTATGATGTCCTGCTCTGCTGCCGATAAACCTTTAAGCTCTATTGGATTCTTATCATACTCGAGTTTACATTTTCGCGAAAAAAGCAGGGACTCTCTCGAATCTCTGCTTTTGAAATATTATTTGAAGTTGTACTATACCTTTATCCCTCTTCACTTTTTCTTGTGGCATGATATAAAAATTGACCTTCTTCATCTGCCGATTTTGCGTAATACACATCTATTTCATCTGTACTATACTCCAAAATATAATAACTAAAAATAACAGTATCATCAGAAAATACCTGCTCGGGATACTTTATATATATCCTATTATTTTCTATGATGTCTACGTTAGATGAATCAGCTAAAAACCGATAAGAAGATTCTGATTCATAATCGGAAATATCATATCCATAAGCCGTTTCTTTTACAATTAACTTACCAATTCCGTAATCCGACAAATAATCATATTCTCCTATCAAATCTTCCAGATCATCAGCTTTTTTTATCTCCCCATCAATCATATATGCAATATTCAAAAGTTCTATCGCATACAGCTTAAGTCTGTTTTCTTTTAATATAAGACATAGATTACTATCTTCAGATATATCATTCTCGATAGTATATAGTGTATGAATGAAAGAAACGTATTTGTTTGTATGTTCCGTAAAATCATGCCCAAATTTTTCTTCAATTTTATTCGCTGTTTCATGAATAAGTGCTTCTAATTCATCACTATTCTTTTCGTTTATTGAATAAAAAATTAATGTTTCTTCAAAATCGGAGCTATAC
>JAIEEY010000243.1 GCA_029067205.1 Lachnospiraceae bacterium | reverse complement strand
TTCTTATATTTACGATTATATTCTTTTCTTGATTTTTCATTTGTAAAGTTTTATAATATAACTTGATAATAAAAAGCTGTCCTTTGTGCAACAAATCCGGTAGATCAGCTTGTCCGAACAGCCACTATACATACTGCATCCATTTTCCAAAGGAGTGTGTCAAATGTCCCCAAAATTATTTTCCACTGAATTTTTCAGCTGCCTGATCTCATCTGAGACGAGCAATCGTTTTTCCCTGTCTGACTATTTTGAAAATGCATACAGCAGAGAATATGATTTCTGTGACGCCCTTCCCTGTGAACTGTGTCACAAAAGCGTGTCTGTCACATCGCCTTTCTCCTACGAGGCGGCAAATCTCAATGCGCTTTGTATCATACACACGACCAACGGAGTCGGAAGGCTCTATTATGAAAATGCAAATGGAATCAATGCCGGATATGATCTCACAAAGGGCACCCTCGCAGTCATTGACTGCCGCAAAAACCACAAGCTGGTCTGTCAGCACAATATCTGGGAATACACAATCTGTTTTGTGAGCACTTTGATCCTGGAATATTATCTGCAGAAAATATTCAGTCTTGGAAATTTCATTTACAGACTTGACAAATATTCTGATGTTCTTGCAGCGTGGGAGCAAGTATTGAGAAATACTATTGACACAGAGCTTCATGGTATCATGCGTTCACGGGAGCTTGTCAATTTTTTCACACAGCTTTACCTTGTGCGCGCAATCGAGCAGACTGGCTCCTATCATATTCCTTCTTACATTGTGCATATGCATCAACGTTTCACCACCGCATATCATGAGCCCTACTCCCTCGACGAGCTCGCCCTTGAATACGGCATCAACAAATTCCGCCTATGCCGCGAATTTGCAAAATATTATGAATACACACCCATACAATATCTGAATAAGATTCGAATTGAAAAAGCAAAGGAACTGCTCCTTGCTACCGATGAAAAGATTGTAGATATTGGCCAGATGGTAGGGATCGAGAACACCAACCATTTTATCCGGCTCTTCAAAGAAAAAACCGGTGTAACCCCGCTCACATACCGCAGGGAAACACCGGTGATCAACTAATTTTATTTTTCTTGCAGCTTTTTGACTGTCATGCGTTCTATGATCCTGCCATTTACGATGTGTACACTGGCATTCATGGATATGTTCTCGATGCGTCTGATGATGCATGAGAGCGCAATCTTAGACATCTCTGCCATATCCACCAGATAGGTGGTGATCTTAGAATCACCATACTCTGGGTACAGATAGTCGTCATATCCTACTACAGAGACATCCTCGGGCACGCGGTAATTCCTCTCTTCCAGCTGCCTGATCAGCGCGTAGGCAGTCACATCATTATTGCACACAAATGCCGTGGGCATCTCCTTGGGCAGCTGCAGCCTGTACTCTACGCCAATGACACCATCGTCGTAATCGCGGTCCTTGATGATCCAGTCCTGACGCACCTCAATGCCATGTTCCATCAGTGCCTTGCAGTAACCAAAATACCTGTCCGTGATGCTCTCCGTAAACATTATCGTCCCGACAAAGGCAACCTTTGTATGACCTTTTTTGATCAGATAGTCCGTCATACGGTACATGCCGTTAAAACTCGCTGATACGACGGAGTCAACCACTTCCTCATCATCATAGAAGTCCATAAACACCATCGGTATCTTTTTGTTTTGATAAAGCATCTTTAAATAGCTTATCTTCGGTCTTCCGATTATGATAATGCCATCAATCTTCTGGTTTTCCGTGATCAGCTTGGGCCAGACAAGATTTTCCTCATCATAGTTGGATATGACTTCCAGCATGGAAAAACAGTTCTTCTTGACCGCACGCGTCGCAAGCTCCTGATACATTTTCCAGTAAAAAGAGGCAAAACGCGTAAAATATTTCTCAAACGTAATCACGCCAATTGTATATGACCTTGTCCTTCCCGTCTGCACTGCATGAATCGGTGTGTACCCCATCTCATCCGCCAGGTCCTTGATCCTGGCACGCATCTCCTCACTGACACCCTTCTGACCTGATAAAGCTTTTGATACCGTAACGACACTAACCCCTACCTTTTCTGCTATATCCGCAAGCTTTACAGCCTTAACCATCTATTATACCCCCCTGCGTGCTCCAGCACGCATACCAATCAATAGTTTGAAAGTGACCTTCTTTCAAACTTATCACTCCTTGTTGCTCCTATCCAAAATGTGAAAAAACTACCATATATGGTTTTTACACTGCCTCTGTTAACGAAATAAGCCTTGCCTTAAAATCACCCCACAGATTTGGCACCAGCAGCCCTGCCTTCATCAATGTATCGCCACTGTATATCCTGTCCTCTATGCTGTCATCATTTTCAAACGCTACGTTATAACGTTTTTCAGCGTCGAGTCCCTTCAGCAAAATGCGCCTTGACTTAAAATTTACCCTGTTCAAAACCTGCACGAACGTGACAAGTGACTGTTTTCTGTCCTCACTCACAATCTGCCAGCAGTCATATTTGTGGTTCTGGGAATAGGACGCAATGCGATAGTAGTCGCCCTCCCTGACCAGATCATTGAACTTGTGATACATTGCGGCCTGAGCGGGTATCATGTCCCTGTCTTCTTGTGGAATCTTCGTCACATCAAGCTCATAACCAAATGTCCCCGCGAGCGCCACGATGCCGCGCGTTTCAAAAGGCGTCACACGCCCCAGTGCATGGTTCGGGCAGTCTGATACATGCGCCCCCATCGTGGACAACGGATAGATCAGCGCTGTTCCCTCCTGTATCTCCAGACGTTCAACAGCGTCTGTATCATCGGAGCACCATATCTGCGGGCTGAAATACAGCATGCCTGGATCGAAACGTGCACCACCGCCCGAACAATTCTCCAGCAGTAAATGTGGAAATTCTTTCGTCAGCCTGTCCTGCATCTGATAAACGGCAAGCACATAGCGGTGATAGAGCTCGCCCTGTCTGTCCGCCGGCAGACCATAACTTCCGATATTCGTGAGCTGTCTGTTCATATCCCACTTCACATACTCAATGTTGGCACTCCGCAACACAGATGCAACCTGCTCATAAATACAATCGACAATCTCCTGTCTTGACAGATCCAGTACAAACTGCTGTCTTGACTCGACACCCGGCCTGCCCGGAATCGCGATCGCCCAGTCCGGATGCTCCCTGTACAGATCAGAATCGGGAGAAATCATCTCAGGTTCAAACCAGATGCCGAACTTCATGCCGAGCTTATTGACCTCGTCCACCAGATATTTCAGACCACCCTTAATCTTCTCCTCGTTCACCTTCCAGTCGCCCAACGCACAATTGTCGCTGCTACGCTTTCCAAACCAACCATCGTCCATGACAAACATCTCGATGCCAAGCTTCGATGCCTCTCTTGCGATGGACAATAACTTCTCTGTATCAAACTCAAAATACGTCGCTTCCCAGTTGTTGATCAGAATCGGTCTCTTTTTGTTCTTATATTCACCACGGACCAGATGCTTTTTGTACAGCTTGTGGAATGTGTTGGTCATCGCATCAAATCCCTTGTCCGTGTAAACCATGACAACCTCCGGCGCCTGAAAACTTTCGCCGCTCTCCAGTTTCCAGCAGAAACTCTCAGGGTGGATTCCCATCGTCATGCGGACAGCGTCAAACTGTGTCACCTCCGCCTGTGCTCGGAAATTACCGGAATACACGAAATTCATTGCGTAGATCTCACCGTTTTCCTGCGTCGTATTCTTATCAACCAATGCCAGAAAAGGGTGATCCTGATGGCTGGACTCTCCACGGAACGAGCTGATATTCTGAATCCCCAGGCCTAATGCCTTTCTCTGGATATGGCGCTCCCTCGCCCAGCTTCCGTGGAGGGACACCATATCATAACTATTGTTATCCATATCGATGCAGGCAGAATATACTTTCGTGAGATAAAAGTGCTCCCTTCCCGTATTGGTCACTTTCACGCTCCTTGTAATCACATCAGTATCGCCAAACACAGTATAAAGCAATTCCACCTGCATGCCGACATACCTGTCCTCACAGATTAATTTCAATGTTGTGCAGTCTTCCTCTGTGCCAAACGTTGCCGGAAGTCCCTCAAGTTCAGGTTTTCCTTGAATAATCTCATGAGACACATAGGAAAGCATGCTCCCAACATATCCAGCCGCTGTTCTGACACTGATACAGCCTTCCCTGTAATCCCCAAGCCCGCTTGTGGGATACTCAAAAGGGAAACAATCATAAAAGGAACAGCGCTCCCTGTTATTTTTGCTCGGAACAAACGGAGGTTCCTCTGTCCGCAACAGGTATGCCGCCTCTGCTTCCTTTAATTTTTTTCCATAATAGATATGTCCGACAAAATTTTCCTCATCCACGACACCAATCATATAAGTAGTATTTGGTGTGTCCAGCTTAAATACCCGTTCTTTCTCATTATATGATATCATTGTTGTTCTCCCTTCCCAGCGCAAATTTCATTTAACATATCTAACATACCATCATTTCATTAATTAATCAATTTTTAATCTATTTTTAGTTCTATTTTTTACCTTTTGCACATATTTTCTGCTAAAATTTTGTTGAGAAATTTTTTGTACAAAAATAGTGCCTTACATTGTATCTGCAAGACACTATCTTATTATTTATTCTGTCATACTGAATCTGGAAGATTAAAGTTTAAAGAACATCATATCCTGCTCCAGCTGAGATGATATCGTCATAAGCTTCTCTGATTCCTGCAGTAATTCTGTGATGGTTCCGTTGAGCTGCTGCATCGCAGTTGCAGTCTCCGTCGCGGACGCTGCGTTCTCCTCCGAGATTGCCGAAAGGTTCAGCATGATCTCCGACACAGTATTTCTCACCTGATTGCACTCACCGATCGCACCCTTGATCACAGCCGTTTTGTCCCTTGACTGTGCGATGCCGGCATTAACGATCTCAAACTGCTTCTGCGTATCTGCAAGTTTCTTATTCTGCTCATTTGTGGCATTTTCCACATCATCCATCGTGTTAAGTGTCTCCTTGAACTCATTGATCAGGTTGGTGATCACGCCAAAAATGCTGTCTGCTGACTTGTTTGACTGGTCTGCTAACTGCTGTATTTCTGACGCCACGACCGCAAAGCCTTTCCCTGCCTCGCCGGCCCTTGCCGCCTCGATGCTTGCATTTAGGGAAAGAAGGTTCGTCTGGTCTGCGATGGAAGCGATCAGTGATGCTGCCTCCTCGATCTCCTTGACAGAATCATTCGTCCGCGTAATCTGCTGTGCGATCCTGTGGATTCCCTCTGTCATGTTGTTGTTGGAACGGCTCAGTTCATTCAAAATTGTGACCGCTTCATCACTTGCCTGCTTCATATTGACAGATGTCTCGTCAAGCTCCGCGATATCCGCATCCATGCTGTCCATCAGCTCTCCAAGGTTGACAATCTCGTTCGTGGAGGTCTCCACATCCCTTGCCTGATTGGTTGCCCCGAGTGCAATCTCAGAGATTGCCGCATCGATGTGCTCTGAGGTCTGCCCTGAAGTCTGTGACATCTCCTGAAGGTCTGCGCCGCTTTTGTTCAGCTCTACACCATAATTCTTCACATTGCTGATCACCACTGACAGCTTGTCAGTCATGCTGTTGAGGGATTTTCCAAAGGTGTCAAACTCATCCCCGTTGTTTGTCTTTGCCTTTATCATAATCTCACCTTCAGAAATGTGTGTCAGCGTGCCCTTAAACTTTTTAATGCTCTTCTGTACAGATGTGATGACAAAGAGTGTCAGAAGAACCACCATGGCTGCACCGACGATAAACACGCCATAAATCAGAGAAGACATCGTTAACTTCTGTGTGTTTGTCAACTCTTCTATCTTATTGCGCACCTCGGAAGTCTCACTTGTAAGGCTTGCATTCAGGGTATTGTTCTCTGCCTTTAATGCCAATATATCCTTGTCATAATCAATGATATTCTCAACCGCTGCCAGTTTTGCCGAAAATCCCGACATCAGGGTATCGGCGATCTCCTGATCTTTCGTGTACAATGGGGCATTTGCCACCATCTCGTTCAGCAGTGCCACCATGTCATCCGGATAACTTCCTGTGTCGCTTCCCTCCGCCACAAGCTTGTTGTAGGCATCAAACATTGTGTTGATCTTTGTGAGATTTCCCTCAAAATCGTATTTGCTGTCAAATGCCGTCGCAATACTGATCTCCGGCATCTCCTTCTCCTCAAAATATAAGTCAAAAGATACTTTTTCATACTCTGATACATTGAGGTCTGACACATCAATCCTCGTTGTAACCTCCTGCCAGTTGCCATTGACATTTGCAAACTTTGTCTGAATATACAGTGCATCCATACCATCAAAAACAGATATTTTCACACTAGAAAGTCCATCTCCATAAGAACCTGAGAGCACATCCGGATTGATGTCTGCTATCGACAACGCTGTGCCGTCGAGCTTGATGTTGGTGATATATACGTCTCCTGTATACTCAATTCCATTTCCTCCCAGCCGGACCATAAGGGTATTCCGCTTGCTGATATCAGGAATATCATGTGAGTACGATGTCTTTTTGAAGTTTTTGCCCCCATTTGGCTCTGACGCTATCCCAGACAGAGCCGCAGTATCCCACACACCATCTGCCCAGCCTGATTCCCCCGACATCTTTCCAATTGCTGCAGCAAGACTTTCATCGTCACCTGCATAACTGGCGTACATGCCACTGTCACTCTGAAATCCTCGCTCACCCAGCAAGTTATTGAGCTCTGTTGTGTTGGCACTTACAGTCCCAATCGTCGATGCCACACTTTGCAAATCCGCATTATAAGCCGCTCCCCCGCTGTATGTAAGCGCGTCTGCCGCCGCTCCATTCATAACAGAAAGATTGGATTGGATTGTCTGATAATGGCTCAGATCCAGATCATACAAAAACGAAGTCTCCTGTGTCGTGTTTTCGTTCTGCATCAGGTTGATGTTGTTGATGTCATTCAACACCTGATTGTTTGCATTGTTGCTGTTCATGATATAGATGCCAACCAGTCCCAAAATAACCGTACATATGATCGATACAGCACCCAACATGATTAATTTTGCCTTAATACTTCTCATATTCGCTCTCCTTGTTATCTCTCAATTTGTATCAGTGTTACATGATAAAAAAATATTAACACATTATTCACGCGATAAAAACATTTAATTTTCACAAGAAATCGTTTTCAGCATTTTGCTGAAAAATTTTGGCAAAAAAGATATCCTTCCATAACTACAAAACACAGCTCATCCAAAATGAACTGTGCTTTGTTATTCACATCATAAAATTTCTTAAACAGTGACTGTATACTCCGTGTTAAACTCCGCGCCAGGCGCAAGCTTATTTCCCCACTCACGCTCAGACAGATCTCCATCAAACGTCTCCCTGTCACACCTGCCATACCAAGGCTCGATGCAGACAAACGGCGCATTTTTCTTTGCCGGGGACCACAGGCCAAAAAGCGGTGCGTCAAAACTGACCGTGAGGTATGGCTGTCCCGCCGGATTGCAGAGTGATACTTTGTGCGCCTGATTATTCTCGATAATCAATGCATCCTCATCAAATAAGTCTGCTGCAATATCCATCGTTCTATCTTTCAATGCGTACTCCTTCGTGCGCGCCGAAAGCGTACCGCCGTTTCCAATAATAGACGCTATTATCTTGTTGTCTGTGTCAAATAACAATTTGTAATCCGTCTGTACCCCAGTGTCATCAATCGGACACAGAAAAGCCGGATGTCCGCCGATACTAAAATACATCTCCCTGCTGCCGCAATTTGCCACCTTCCACGAAACGATCAGATTATTTTCATCCAGCCTGTAGCCAAGTTCCAATTCAAAGTCAAACGGGTATCTCGCCTTTGTCTCTTCCGTCGCCCTCAGCACGAACTTGAGCTCATCCCTAGTCTCCTTCCGGAGCTCAAACTCCATATCCCTTGCAAATCCATGCTGTGACATTGGATATTCTTTCCCATCGTATCGATAACTACCGTTATTCAGACTTCCTACAATCGGAAAAAGCACCGGCGAAGTCCTCTTCCAATACTCTGGTCTTGCATCCCACATATATTCTGTATCTGTCGCTGTTTTTTTCAGTGACTTCAGCTCTGCGCCAAATGTATCCACGCTAATCTTAATCTGCTCATTTTCCAGACTGTATACTGCCATTCGCCATTCTCTCCTTTTATTCAAATCATTACTATTTCATGCTCTTCCTGAGCACTCCAAATCCAAGCGGATATGGACCTGTGTGAACACTGATCGTCGCACCGATCTGATATTTCTGAAGTTCTACGTCAGTGATAGCATATCCCTTTGTATTGAGGAACGCAACTGCTCCTTTGCGGAACTCCTCAGCCTCCTCAATATCGTATCCATAACCCACACAGATACAGTACTCTCCTGAAACTGCATTGACTTCCTGAAGATACTGCCACAGAAGCTCATACACTTTTTCCAGCGATTTTTTGCGGCTCCTCGACACACCCGAAGGAAAAATCTCCCCCTCCTTCAGCGTGATCAGCGGTTTGATACCCAACACAGATCCCGCAAGTCCTGCAAGTTTACCCATACGTCCGCCGTGTTTGAGATAATCTATATTTCCAACAGTAAAGAAAATCCGTCCTGTACTTTTGATCGCCTCTAATTCTTCGACGACCTTCTCATATGGAAGCTCCGCCTCATACATCTTGACCGCCTCAAGCACAAACAGCCCTTGCAGCACAGTGTCTACCGTGGAGTCCATCACTGTTATCCGCGCATCCGGAAAACTCTCAAGAAGCATCTCTTTCGCATTCATGGCGGACTGATAAGAACCGCTGAATTTCGTGGTGATACAGATACAGATGACTGCTTTTCCGGCTTCTACAATCGGCTTAAATACATCAACATAATCCTGCACTGAGGGCATGGAAGACTTCGGAAATGTCGCCGGGTCTGATACCATCTGCTCATAAAACGTTCTGATCGGCATATCCACGATTTCTTTCTGGTAATTTTCACTGTCAAACGAGACATAAAAGGGAACTACGTCAACTTCCTTCTCTCTGCAAAGCTCTGGTGGCAGGTCACAGGATCCGTCGGTTACTATTCTGTAATCCATTGTTTAATCCTCACTTTTCCTTATTCTAGTCGTTTTTTTCATAACGTTTTCATTACTACGTTAGATAGATATTGAAATTATATCACGTATTCCCAATATTGTCATCGTATATATGTAATTTTTTATAAAGTCTATCTAAGGATCTGTAGAAAAATAACTGACACATCTTGGCTTGTCTATTTCTCCGATTGTAAATTGCATATGGAAGGGCATATGCAATTGGCAAAAAGTCTCGCGTAGCCCACTACGCCTACGTTTTTTGATATACACCCTCGAAGAAATATCCTGCGCAATCTGTATCACTTATTTTCCTACAGCTCCTAAAGTCTTGGATATGTCGCTATTGTCGTAAAGGAGATATCCATCGTGGGGCACTTTACCTTGTCGATCACTGATTTCACAAGACGCCTGCCCATCTCCTCGATACGCACGTCTACAGTAAGGATATCCTTTTTGAAGAAATCAGTCTCCAGCGTGTTGTTAAAGCCTGTGATCACCACCCTTTTAACTGCCTGCGCATCGCGCTGCAGGAGAGCGAGCGAGACATGCTTTGCCACATCATCATCCTCACAGATGACAGCATCCGGTATATAAGGCATCTTCTTGATGACCTCCTCAACCATGGCATAGCTGAAACTGACACTGTTGGCAGGGCGCGTATACTGCAGCCGCTCGTCCAGCTGAATGTGATGTTGGGAACACGCATTGAGAAATCCCAGATACCTTGCCTGTATCATACGCGATCCCTCTGCAAATCCAATATATGCAAACCTGGTACAATTCTTCTGGCTGATCACATAGTCAGTCAATGTATTCATGGAATAAAAGCCCTCCACATTGATGACATCCCCAAGCTTGATATATTCCTGTGCATTGACCGGACTGTTAAAAAACGTCATCGGTAATTTTTTGCGCCCGATTCCCTTGACAAATTTCACCGGAAAAACACTTAAGAATATGATTCCCTTGACATCGTCCGCAATCAGCCTGCCCGTCTCCTCACCGTCCTTATCCTTCTCATCCACCACATGAAGCTGCATACGGTAGCCCTCGTCATTTACTGCATTGCTGATCCCCGCGAGCGCCCTCGTCCAGAAAGCGGACTGCATATGATTAAATAATACCAGTATTGTTCCTGTGTTGGCTCTGCGGTAGGTTGACTTGACTTCCTCCACAAGGTTCTCATCCAGCTTGGTGTACCCCATCTGCCACGCCTTCTGCACAACCGCATGCTTCGTCTGAGGCGAGACAAGCCCCCCGTTCAGCGCCTTTGCTACGGTATTACGACTAAGCCCCATCTCAGCCGCAATATCCTGTATTGTTACCTTCTTCATTTGTTCCCCCAGCTTCCTTTCCCCTTAGTACTCTGCATTTCCTTGGTTCGAACAAAGGAATCTTTCCTTATAATTAAGAAATATCCTGTTTTCTGAATATACTCCTGTATCATCATACCACACTTTTCAAGAATTGAACACACAATCTTGATAAATAAATCAAAACTGCAATACTTCCGCTGCCTGCATATACCCGTATAAAATATCGCATGTTCTTTTTTGTAGGATAATGCATGTCAATTAATCTGTAACACAAGATATTTATTGCATTCCATCTGCTTTTGCAATTTCATTATAATGAATTATTTCTTTCACTATTTGGGGCTTTCAACTCGCTCTCTTCTCTCTCAATTGCCCCCCCTGCAAAGGTATTTTATTACTTTTATATGGAAATTTCGGTTCTTTTCCATTGCATATTTTTCTTTATTTTAGCATAAAAACTTTCATATTTCCTTCTATTCTCCCTTCTTTCGGCTTTATCTGCACACACTCTCTTTTTGGACATCTGTCAGTCACAATAAAATTGTTGGTGTTACTTTAATATTACCGCAGAAAATCAAACGGCGCATTTTTGTCTGCATGCAGGAAATTCATGAGGAGATATGCCGCCCTGATCGATACTTTTTCCTCTCTTAAGATGCGCCGTGCCTCCTCCTTATCCACAATCAGGACCTGTATCGACTCTGTGTCCTCCAGCTCATCGCGGCTGATCGTTCCGCTGGCGTACCCAAAGACCGCATTACAGCTCTCATCTGTAAATCCTGCCCCCATAAAGAATGGTCTGCGATATGCCTCATCTCCTTCTGCATATACTTCAAAGGTAAGCCCTGTCTCTTCCTTCATCTCCCTGATTGCTGCGATGTCAGGAGTCTCCCCTGCATCGATCAGTCCTGCCGGAAGCTCATACAGATGATCACCCAGTGGATACCGATATTGTCTGATCATCACGATCTTCTCTGGATCGTCTTTCAGAATCGGATAAATGACAACCCCTTCCGCTGCACTGTCTCCCGTCAGCAGCTTGATCTCCTCGGCTTTCCGCCTTGACACAAAAAAGTAGTCAAAGGCACGGCCGCTGTCCGTCAGCGCATCCAGTTTAAACAGATTTAAAAACTTGTTATCGGATAATTTGTGAATTTTGGTGTACTTTTTCATATAATTTTCTCCTTTTGTTTGACATTTTTTACAAAAACCGTTAAAATAATATTGGACTTTTAGAATTACCAAATTTACTTAGAAAGAGAGAGCTTTATGA